>CAZXIP010000101.1:0-7065 GCA_964640755.1 uncultured Smithella sp.
CAAAACAGCGTTTTCTATATTGACTTAGATTGAAAGAGATTTTGTCGATTATCAAGTGCGACGGCACATCTGAACCCTGCGGAACAAGTGGTGGTTTCCGTGTGCGGGATTAAATTGCAACCGACTCTGAAGGGCAAAGGTATTTATTATAACCGCCAACCGGTGTATTGTTTATCAGTGGTGCGGACAGCCTTCCTAAACGTCAGAAAAAAGGAATAAAAAAACTATGTCTAATAACATCGTGTTCTCCGGGAGCTTGATATTCTTAACCCTTGCTGATGTTTTTCAGCTGCTGGGAGGAAATAATTGCACGGGAACCTTGACTTTGCGAAGTCAATATTCAGCGGATAAGGGCGTTGTATATTTTATCGACGGGAATCCGATTAATGCATTTCTAGGCAATCAGAAAGGATTGGACGCGGTATACACCCTTTTCGGGTGGACGGACGGAACATATGATTTTTCAGAAGGCGATTTAACCGGAATTGAACCCGTCATAAAAAAGAGCATGATGGAGATTGTCCTGGATGCTTTGCGCCTGGTGGATGACGGGAGGATAACCCTGGTGGGTTCCGGTCCCCTCCATCCGGAAGAAGGAGAGGAAGCCGGAGGAGGCGGACTAAAAGAGGATTTTCTGCAGCCTATTAAAGGGCCAAACGTCGATTACCGGTATGTGCGAATCGAAGAAAATTATTCCGCCGGTGCGACCATCGTGAAAGAGGGAAACCACGGCAAGTGGCTGTGGGTCATCGCTGACGGTACTGTAAAAATCATCAAGGAAACTCCCAAAGGCGCCATAACCCTGGCCAGGCTCGGAGAAGGATGTTTTATCGGGACCATCCGGTCTTTTCTGTTCGGCACATACGAGCGAAGCGCCACGGTGATTGCCGAAGATAATGTTCAGCTGTGTCTTCTCGATGCGGAAGCCCTGAACCAGGAATACGCCTCCCTGTCGGAGGATTTTAAAAAGATTCTCCTTAGCCTTGATAACAGGTTCAGAATGATAAACATCAATGCTGTTCAGGCCTATGTTGGAGAATACACGAGGGAGTTGCCTCAGGACAAGGTTATTGAAAGCCAGTTTCATAATAATACGGAGTTCTATATTATCAGGGAGGGAACAGCCGATATCATTGGCAAGGGTATCAAGGGAGATGTGAATCTCATGTCTTTGGGAACAGACGATGTATTCGGTAAGATTCCATTCATGGCCTTCGGTCATGAACCTTTATACGCGTCCGTCATGACATCGAGCCCTTTCCAGGCCGATGTTCTGGACAGCGCGGCGCTTCAGAAGGAATACGACAACCTTTCCCATACGTTCAGAAATTTTGTTTTCAGCACGGCCACGAACATATCCATGACAACGAAACTGTTCTATCACCTGCTTGGACATACCTAGCCGCGTCTTTCCCCGCTATTGCTTTCGTGACAGGACGTAATCGGCTATCGCATGAAGATGGTCTTTTGCCGGACTGTCGTTAAACACGTCCAGGTCGTTGATGGATTCTTGGATAAATGTCTGCGCGCAGTTGAGCGAATAGTCAATGCCGCCGGATTTCTGTATCAGGGTAAATATTTTTATTATGATTTCTGGCGAAAAAGATTTGTTCTCTAGGGTGGTTTTAATCATGTCCCGTTCGGTCTGAGAGCATCCGGCCAGTGTGTAGATAAGCGGCAGCGTCATCTTGCCTTCTTCAAGATCTTTGCCGATGGCTTTTCCGAAATCTTCCTCCCGGGCCATGTAGTCGAGTGTGTCGTCCGTGATCTGAAAAGCCATGCCGATTTTATATCCATACTGACCCAGCGCCTGGATTTGCTCATTTGGTGCACATGCCAGAACCGCAGCGCTTTCGCAGGCGGCGGAAATCAATACAGCGGTTTTCTTTTCAACAATGCTCAGATATTCCGCTTCTGTCAGATTTGTATCTCCGCACTTCATCAGCTGAAACACTTCCCCTTCCGACATGGTGTTGGTCATTTTCGCCATCAGCCGGAAAATTTTAAGGTCGCCGATTATGGAAAACAGCGTGAACGCTTTGGAATAAAGGAAATCACCAACCAGGACGCTTGCGGCGTTCCCCCAGACATGGTTTGCGGAAGTTTTGCCGCGGCGGATGACGGCTTCATCAATGACATCGTCATGCAGAAGACTGGCTGTGTGGATGAATTCGATGGATGCGGCGAGCGGAAATCGCGAATCTCCCGTAAAACCGCAAAGGCGTGAGCAAATCAGATGTAACAGGGGCCGGAATCGCTTGCCCCCGCTGTCAATCAAATGGTGCGCCACTTCGGGGATCAGTTTAATGTCAGACGAGATGTATTGATCGAGATAAGTCTCGATTTGAACCATCTCATCGGCATAAGCAGCGAAAACATCGGATATCTGCATGACCCTTGTGACCTCAAGAATATTTGGGAAAACTATATGAGAAATCAGTGACGATTGTCAAATAAGTTTTACAGGAGTTCTCCATACAGATCGTAGTGATCGGCTGCGGTTATTTTACATTTCATGATGTTGCCGATTTTAGCGTCATTGTTTCGGATGTACGTGACACCGTCGATTTCGGGGGCCTGCCTTCGGCAGCGTCCAATAAAGGCAAACCCTTCGCGGTCGCTTTTCTCTTCAATCAGAACTTCCTGGACCGATCCGGTTAATTTTTGGTTGATGGCATAAGAAATATCTGCCTGCTCAGCCATAACGAGATCGCGTCTTCTTTCCTTTTCTTTTTCCGGAATCCTTGAAGGCATTTTTGCCGCAGCCGTGCCTTCTTCACGGGAATAGCTGAATACACCGAGATGATCAAACCGGGCTTCCTTGACGAAATTGAGCAGATGCTCGAACCGCTTTCGCGTCTCTCCCGGAAAACCGACGATCAGCGATGTCCGAAGCGCAACATCCGGCATGAGGCTCCGCGACAGGCTGATGATTTCATAGATTCTTTCTGAGGAAACACTGCGGTTCATCGTGGCCAGGACCGTGTTGTCAATATGCTGAACCGGCAGGTCGATGTAACGGCAGATCTTTTGATGACCTGCGATGGCTTCCAGCACGTCTGCCGTGATGTGTGCCGGGTGTGTATAGAGCAGCCTGATCCAGCTCAAGCCGGGCAGTGATGCCAGATCAGACAAAAGAGCGGAAGGCTTCGGACGGGTTTTCAGATCGCGTCCGTAGGCCGTCGTATCCTGGCCGATCAGGATGATCTCCCGAACACCACGGCTAATCAGTTTTTGCGCTTCCTTCAGAATGTCGTCGGGCTTTCGGCTGCGGGCTTTGCCGCGAATGGAAGGGATGGCGCAGTAGGTGCAACAGTTGGAGCAGCCATCTGATATTTTTAAATAAGCCGTGGCGGTATCCGCAGAGAGGATTCTGTCGTGACGGGAGCTCATCAGAAAATCAGGTTTGGTGATCACGGCCGAACGTTGGTACCTCGCCGTATTCAATTTCTGCAGGTGATGGATGATACGGCCGACTTCTCCCGTGCCGATCACCAAATCCACTTCCGGGATTTCTGCGAGCAGCTCTTTCCCGTATCGCTGGGCAAGACATCCTGCCACAATCAGTTTCAGATCGCGTCCACTTTTCTTTTTTCCTTCGGCAATCGTCAGGATGATTTCCAGGGCCTCTTCCTTGGCCGGTAATATAAAACCGCAGGTATTGATAATGACGATATCGGCCAGATCAGGGCTTCCTACCAAGGTCATTCCGGAAGCAGCTGCCTGGCCGCCCATAACTTCAGAATCAATCAGATTCTTGGAGCAGCCCAGAGAAATGATATGCAGTTTGCCGGGAAGATTATTTTTCACTGGGAAGCTTTCTGATCAACACCTTGCGGGGTTTCGCACCATCGGAGGGGCCGACAATGCCTTCGCGTTCCATCTGTTCAATCATGCGCGCGGCGCGGTTGTAGCCGATTTTCATGTAGCGCTGCACCAGCGAAATGGAGGCCTGGCCCAGTTCGCCGACCAGTGCGACGGCTTCGTCATATTTTTCGTCGTAACCGTCTTCATCATGTTGTGCCTGCGTGGATTCGAATTCAAATTTTTCAATGGACGCGTCGTAGGTCGGTTGGGCCTGCATTTTGATGAAATCGACAATCCGGGATATTTCCGAGTCTGACAGATATGCGCCGTGAATGCGGGTGAGCCTGGACGTGCCCGGCGGAATAAAAAGCATGTCACCCGCGCCCAGCAACTGGTCCGCGCCCTGCTGATCAATGATGGTGCGCGAATCAATTTTTGAGGAGACCTTGAAGGAGATGCGCGTGGGGAAGTTGGCTTTGATGAGCCCCGTGATCACGTCTACGGAAGGCCGTTGCGTGGCAATGATCAGATGAATGCCTGCCGCACGGGCCATCTGCGCCAGACGCGTAAGGGATTCTTCAACGTCACGGGGAGCGACCATCATCAGGTCGGCCAGTTCGTCGATCACGACGATGATGTATGGAAGTTTGACGTGCTGGAATGGCGGATCTTTCCGGCCGCTGCTTTCTAATCCTTCGGTGTCTGGCTGGCTTTCGGCTCCGGATGTTTTGGCTGTCTGGGACGTTTTACCTTTGGCGCCGGTGAGGATCATTTCGTTATAGGCGTCGATGCTTTTAACCCCGAGAGTGCTGATGATTTTATAGCGGCGTTCCATTTCTTCGACGGTCCAGCGGAGCACCTGGGAGGCTTTCTTCGGGTCAACGACCACCGGGTGCATCAGGTGGGGTATGCCTTCGTAGGAGGAAAGTTCCAGACGCTTGGGGTCAACCATCAGGAACTTGATGTCATCGGGTTGTGCCTTGAAAAGGATACTGCAGATCATAGCATTGAGCGCCACGCTTTTGCCGGATCCCGTGGTCCCGGCAATCAGCAGATGCGGCATTTTGGTCAGATCGGCAATCACCGGAGCGCCGACAAAATCAACGCCCAGAGCAATAGGCAGACGAAGCGACGATCTGGTAAACGCATCGTTGTTCAGAACTTCCTTCAGAAAGACCGGTTCTCTTTTAAGGTTGGGTATTTCAATGCCGATAACGGATTTGCCCGGGATCGGGGCCAGGATGCGGATGCTGGGTGCCATCAGTGCCAGGGCCAGATCGTCGGCCAGGTTGGTGATGCGGTTGATCTTGACACCGGGCGCAGGTTCCAGTTCGTACATGGTGATCACCGGTCCGGGCATGACTTCCACAACGCGGGCTTCAACGCCGAAATCAGACAGTTTCTTTTCCAGGATGCGTGAATTGGTAATCAATTGATCGCGCTTGACACGACCATCCTTCTGGGGTGCTTCCTCAAGGAGGGTGAAGGGAGGCAGCTGAAAAGTTCCGTCGGACTTCAGTTTGGAAAAATCAAAACGTGTCTGTTCGACTTTTTTCGGTTTTGCCTTGCGGGGCTTTACCTCGTTTTCTTCGATGACTGGCGGCGGTTTGTTTTCAGTTTTCAGCCGCACGGACAGGTGTGAAAAGAAAGTTGTAACGGTGTTTTTGATGGATGCCAGTCCGTCTTGCATTTTTTTTGAAAATTTTTCCGTTACTGATACGATGGAGAATTCGATGGTGAAAAAAAGCGAGATAATGAAAATACATAAAAGAATGATATAGGTTCCTGCCTGGTTGAAATAACGAAGCAGGAGTCCGACGATGCCCGCCCCGATCAATCCGCCTGCCCGAAGGGTTTCTCCATAAACCGTGACGCCTCCCTTCATCAAGGCTCCCAGAAGCCCCGCAAAGGCGAGCATAAAGAAGGAAAAGCCCAGAATGCGCTGAACGGTCATCTCGAATGCCGGCCGCAGAAAATATTGAAAAGCACAGGCCAGAAGTGCCAGGGGAAGAAAAAAAGCCGTGATGCCCAGTAATCGGATGATGGAATCAGCGGTATAGGAACCGAATTTTCCCGTCAGGTTGTGTGTCGATGCTCCGTCCGTTACAACCTTTGTAAATGACGGGTCATGGGGGGAATACGAAAGCAGGCAGAGCAGAAGAAATAAAGCCACGGCGAGACAAACAACACCTTTGATCTCCCTGGTTCGTTTAGAATTATCTTTGATGGTATCTGCCATTAGATCGCCGCTTTTATTTCAGTTTGGACATCGGTGATGACGGCCATGTCTTCGTTTCTGTACTCGTTGTAATTCTTCATAATGACCTGTCGGACCCGGCTGATCAGTTCCTGCCGGTTTTCAAGGGTGTAGCCTTTCACAGGAATCGGCTTGTCAATGACCAGGGTTATTTTCCCCGGTTTAATCTTCAGGGACCGTTTCGGCATGATGGCACCGCTGCCGATGATGCTGACCGGAACAATCGGCACGTCGGATTGAATGGCCAGGTAAAAGAGACCCTGCTTGAAAGCCTTGATTTCACCGTCGCGGCTTCGGGTTCCTTCCGGGAATGTCATCACTGACTTTCCTTCACGGATGCGCAGGGCCGCTAGGTCAAGGCTATGCATGGCTTTTTCGTGATTTTGACGGTCAATTTCAATGTAGCCTGCACTTTTCATCGCCTGGCCAAAAACAGGAATGGCGAATAATTCTTTCTTTGCGATCCAGCGAAACTGTCCCGGAATATAAGCCAGTGAAATCAGAATATCAAAATCGCTTTGATGATTGGCCATAAATATTTGCGGTTTCCCGCGCAGAACATTTTCTGAGCCAATGACCCGTACCTTCGTGTTGCTGATCTTCAGAAGGATGGAGGCCCAGATCCTGGCGACCTTATGGACATTGTTTTCCGCGTTGGCAAAAAAGGAAAAAACAACGGACCAGAACGAGAAAAAAGCTGTAATGGCTATTCCTAGAGTAACCAAGAGAACTGATCGCATCATACCGCGTTCTTTCCTTCAATTTATTATGACCAGTGCTATTTTGTACTTGATAACACCATTGAAGTCAACATTGAATTATGGTTGTATTGATCACCTGTTAGGCCTTTTAATGTCATATAAAAAAGCAATATTCGTGACCGAAAGTCACTCATGTTTCAGTCGTGCTTTTCATCAATTTTTGGACATGTGATGTAGAAATACGAATTTTTTTCTTGACATTGGGGGCCACGTTCATTTATGAATTTTACAACGACTGCT
>CAZXIP010000102.1:0-7034 GCA_964640755.1 uncultured Smithella sp.
CCATCCCCCTGGTGGTATTTACCGGGCAGGTGCCGACGGGTCTTATCGGCAACGATGCATTTCAGGAGTGCGACATCACCGGCATTACCCGGCCCTGCACCAAGCACAATTTCCTGGTGCGCAATATTGATGAACTTGCTTCAACGATCAAGGAAGCTTTTCATATCGCCCGTTCCGGACGACCCGGACCGGTCCTCGTAGATCTGCCCAAAAATATCATGGCCGCGCAATATGATTACGATCCGGCAAACGTAAAAATTCGCAATCAAGAAGCGGTATACAAGCCGGCGCCGAAAAAAATGGCTAATGTATTAGATATGCTCAATGCCGCGAAAAAACCGTTGATTATGACGGGCGGAGGCGTGATTCTAGGGAAAGCATCTGACGAATTAACCCTCCTGGCCCGTAAATACGAAATCCCTGTCACGGGAACCCTGATGGGACTCGGGTCGTTTCCGGGAACTGATCCCCTTTGGCTGGGGATGCTGGGGATGCACGGCACCTATTATGCGAACATGGCCGTCAGCCACTGCGATTTTATGCTGGCCGTCGGAGTCCGCTTCGACGATCGCGTGACCGGCTCGATTGAAACGTTTGCCTCCAACGCCAAGATTGTCCATATTGACATTGATCCTTCCTCTATTAATAAAAATGTGACCGTTGACCTGCCGATTATCGGCGACACCAAGGCCACACTGAAGGATATCCTGCGTTTTCTGGAAGAACATCACTACGCGCAGGATGCCGGTTCACGGGCCCAATGGCTTCGCGAAATTGCCGAATGGCGGGAAAAAGTGCCATTGAGCTACTGCCAGAACGGTGAAGTTATTAAACCGCAGTACGTGATTCAAAAATTGCAGGAGCTGACCAAAGGCGATGCCCTGATTACGACGGATGTCGGTCAGCATCAAATGTGGACGGCGCAGTTTTTCAATTTTGACCGGCCCAATACGTTTGTTTCATCCGGTGGCCTGGGCACGATGGGATTTGGCCTGCCCGCCGCCATCGGCGTCAAATGCGCTTTTCCGGAGAGGCAGGTTGTGGCGATTGCCGGCGACGGAAGCATCCAGATGAACATTCAGGAACTCGCGACTGCCGCCCAGTATAACATTGCCGTGAAAGTGGTTTTATTAAACAACGAATTTTTAGGAATGCCGCGCCAGTGGCAGGAAATGTTTTACGATAAGCGATATTCTCATACGGACATGACGTACGCGCCTGATTTTGTAAAGCTTGCAGAAGCTTTTGGCGTCATCGGCCTACGCGCGACCAAGCCCTCCGAAGTGGTAACCGTTTTGGAACAGGGACTGGCTGCCGATAAACCCGTACTGATGGATTTCCGCATATCAAGAGAGGAATGTGTATATCCCATGGTGCATCCGGGAGGGTCGATCAATCAAATGACTTTGGGATCAAGAGAAATGATCAATTAACGGTAAGTTTTGACGAAACCGGTAATAGTAAAATAAATGTGAGGTTATAAAGCATGGAGAAAAAAGACCATATTATTTCAATTCTGGTGCATAACAAACCGGATGTTCTGGCGAGAGTTGCCGGAACGCTGGGCGGCAAAGGCTATAATATTGACAGCCTTTGCGTGAACACGACCACGCAAAACGACATATCGAAAATCGTGATGACCACCTCGGGTTCTCAGGCGACGATTACCCGAATCGAGAATCAACTGCAAAGGCTGGTTGATGTGATTTCCGTCGATGATCTGACCAATGTCGAGTCCATCCATCGCGAAATGGTTCTGGTGCGACTGAATCTGACGGCTGAGAATTCACAAGTCGTAAAGAATGCGATTGACACGAATAAATGGAAAGTAATCGTTTCGGGCGATACATACGTTATCATTGAAATCACGGGGGACAAAAGGCAAGTTGATTTTTCGCTGGCGCGTCTGGAGCCGCTGGGCATTGCGGACATCACCAGAACAGGCCTGGTCGCGCTGACGCTGGAAGATTAATATAACTAAATGCAATCATTAAGAATAATCAAATAAAAACAGGGGGTTTTATGGCAAAAATCAATTTTGGTGGTACGATGGAAGATGTGGTGACCGCAGAAGAATTTACGGTCAAAAAAGCACAGGAAGTTCTTAAAAATGAGGTGATCGCAGTGCTGGGTTACGGTGTTCAGGGACCTGCGCAGGCTTTCAATATGAAAGACAACGGTGTCAATGTGATCATCGGGCAGTCTCCGGAAGACAAGCCATACTGGGAAAAAGCCATTTCCGACGGCTGGGTTCCCGGTGAGACACTTTTTCCGATTGAAGAAGCAGTGGAGAAAGCGACCATCATTCAATACCTGGTTTCCGACGCGGCGCAGATGATCCTGTGGCCGAAAGTCAAGGCCCACCTGAAAAAGGGCGATGCACTATACTTCTCACACGGCTTCTCCATCGTTTACAAAGAACAGACCGGTGTTATTCCGCCTGATTTTGTCGATGTGATTATGGTCGCGCCCAAGGGATCGGGCACCAGCGTTCGCCGTAATTTTGTTGACGGCAGCGGCATAAACTCCAGCTTTGCTGTTCATCAGGATGCAACCGGCCGCGCGATGGAACGCACCCTAGCGCTGGGTATAGCCATCGGATCAGGATTTCTTTTCCCGACCACCTTCCAGATGGAGGTCTACAGCGATCTGACCGGTGAACGCGGTGTGCTGATGGGTGCGCTTGCGGGCATGATGGAAGCGCAGTACTCAGAACTGCGCAAGCATGGTCATACCCCGAGTGAAGCCTTCAACGAAACGGTTGAGGAGTTAACCCAGAGCCTGATCCGCCTCGTCGGAGAAAACGGCATGGACTGGATGTATGCCAACTGCTCGGCCACAGCACAGCGCGGCGCGCTTGACTGGCGCCACAAATTCCGTAAAGCCGTAGAACCGGTTTTTGCCGAACTATATGACTCCGTCGCCACCGGAAAGGAAACCGAAGTGGTTCTGAGGGTGAACAGCGCGCCGGATTACAAGGAAAAACTGAATGCCGAGCTTAAGGAAATGCGCGAGTCCGAAATGTGGCAGGCAGGTGCGGCCGTGAGGGGATTGAGACCGGAAAAGCGAAAAAAATAGGAACGTCTTCGTAAAAAGCCAACCTGCTGTGTTGCGCTGCATCTCTCGTCATTGCGACGTATAACCTGGAGGTCACAGGTGAAAAAATACGTCTCATTCCTCGCGACTTGCGCGCCTTGCATCTTGATCTTTTTACGAACCCGTTAAATTATTAATTTAGGATTTAGGGAGAGAAAAAAATGAGAAGCGATCTCATGAAAAAGGGACTGGAGCGCGCGCCGCACCGCTCGCTCTTTAAAGCGATGGGCTATACGGATGAAGAAATCGCCAGGCCGCTCATCGGTGTTGTCAATTCCGCCAACGAAATTATCCCGGGGCATATCCATCTGGATCTGATTACCGCGGATGTAAAAGCGGGCATACGGATGGCCGGAGGCACGCCCGTGGAATTTCCCGTCATCGGTGTGTGCGACGGCATTGCGATGAATCATGCGGGCATGAAATATTCGCTGGCCAGCCGCGAGCTGATTGCCGATTCCATTGAAATCATGGCGACCGCGCATCCGTTTGACGCGCTGGTGTTCATTCCCAACTGCGACAAGATTATTCCCGGCATGCTCATGGCGGCTCTCAGGCTCAATATTCCGTCCATTTTCATCAGCGGAGGGCCGATGCTGGCGGGGAGGCTGCAGGGCAGGGCCGTCGACCTCATCTCGGTATTTGAAGGGGTTGGTGCGGTGAAAGCCAAAAAAATGACGTCCGCCGAGTTGCAGCAGCTGGAAGACTGTGCCTGTCCCGGCTGCGGGTCCTGTTCCGGTATGTACACGGCCAATTCCATGAACTGCGTGACCGAGGCGCTGGGACTGGGATTGCCCGGACACGGGACGATTCCGGCGGTTCTTGCCGCGCGTCATCGACTGGCGAAACAGGCGGGCATGAAGATTATGGATCTGCTTAAGAAAAACGTGAGGCCGCGTGATATTGCGACTCTGGCCGCTTTCAAAAACGCCATGGCTGTCGATATGGCGCTGGGATGCTCCACCAATACGGTCCTTCACATTCCGGCCATTGCCCATGAGGCCGGTATCAAACTGGATTTGGACCTGTTTAATAAAATCAGCGAGAAAACGCCGAATCTGTGCAAGCTCAGCCCCGCGGGGCATCACCACATCGAGGATCTGGACGCGGCAGGCGGCATCCAGGCGGTCATGAAAGTGATCAGCAAACTGGGCGTTATCAGCAAGAAAGCCATGACGGTAACCGGAAAGACGGTGGCGGCCAATTTAAAAACGGCCCGTGTGTTGAATGACGACGTTATCCGTCCGCTTGACAACCCATACTCCAAACAGGGCGGCATTGCCGTTTTGCGCGGCAATCTGGCTCCGGATGGCGCGGTGGTCAAGCAATCCGCCGTGGCAGCGGCCATGCAGGTCAACGAAGGCAGGGCCCGTGTGTTTGATTCGGAAGACAAAGCCATTGCAGCAATCATGGGCGGGAAAATCAAGCCGGGAGATATTGTGGTTATCCGCTATGAAGGCCCGAAGGGCGGTCCGGGCATGCGAGAGATGCTCTCGCCGACTTCCGCCATTGTCGGCATGGGTCTTGATAAATCCGTGGCGCTTCTGACTGACGGACGTTTCAGCGGCGGCACACAGGGTGCGGCCATTGGACATATCTCGCCGGAAGCGGCGGAAGGAGGGCCCATTGCGCTGGTGAAGGAAGGCGATGTCATTGCCATCGATATTCCGGCCAAGAAATTGACGCTGAAAGTCGATGATACAGAGCTGGAGAAGCGCCGCAAATCCCTTAGAGCCTGGACTCCCGCCATCACGACAGGTTATCTGGCCCGTTATGCAAAAATGGTTACATCGGCTTCAACAGGAGCGGTGTTTAAAGATTAAAGCAAAACAGCCCGGGTGAGCGGTTACGGCCTGCCGTGACCGCTTCCTGACGTTAGATGATTTCTTTGATTTTGAAATCCAGCATCCAGAAAGCCAGCTCGATCCGGTTTAATATTTCAGAACTCTTTTTTTGTGGAATGATTTGATCCTTTTGCCTGTCCCAGCTCCAGGCCAGCGGCTCATAAATGGTCCACTCCACATCCGCTCCGCTTGCATCCCGGTGTTCTTCGATCTCGAAAAGGATTCTTTTTCCTTCTTCCGAATACATCAGCGAGTCGCTGGATAGAATCTCGACCCTCCAGCCTGAAGCACTTTCGACGGCTTGATCATCAATAATTTTCAGAGAGTCTTTCATGTATGCTCATATTGAAGCCATCTTGACTTGTCTGATTTAGAAACAGAATTATTTTCTTTCCGTCAGAATTCTGCGCACCCGGTCCAGTTCCTGCTTGTTATCCACTTCGACCGAATCGTGGGGTGTGATGACACATTTGATTTTATAGCCGTATTCCAGTGCGCGCAATTGTTCCAGGGCTTCCAGCTTTTCGAGTTTTCCTTCCCGCAGTTTTGTGAATGTGTCGAGAAAATCCCGACGGTATGCGTAAATGCCGTGGTGCTTGTAATAATCGGCTCTCAGATTTTTATCACGCACATACGGAATGGTTGCCCTCGAAAAATAAAGAGCAAAATTCTGATGATCAAGAACCACCTTGACCGCATGAGGATGCGTAATCTCGGATTCGAGGACGATTTTGTAAATCAGGGTGGACATTTGAATGGCCCGATCGTTCAGGAGAGGCTCGATCACCTCATCGACCTGCACCGGTTCAAAAATCGGTTGATCTCCCTGAATATTGACAACAATATCGTCTGCGGAGAGATGAAGGGTTTTGACAGCTTCCGATATTCTATCCGTGCCGGAGCGGTGGGTTTTTGCGGTCATAACGGCGTTGCCGCCGAATTTTTCCACCGCGTCATAGATGCGCTGATCGTCGGTGGCCACTGCCACATAGGGCACGGCCTTTGCCTTGGCGACGCGTTCATAAACATGCTGAATCATGGGTTTGCCGCAAAGATCGGCCAGGGGCTTGCCCGGAAAACGGCTGGATTCATAGCGCGAGGGAATGATACAGACTATCTCTCTCTTCATCATTAATTACCTAAATGCGGGTCGGCCTGCTGCAGATAGTTGACGACGTAATCCCGCACGGAATCTTCCAGCGGGGAAAAATCTACCTGGCAGCCTGCCGTTTTGAGCTTGCCCATTTCCGCCTGCGTAAAGTACTGGTACTGTTTGCGCAGTCCTTCCGGCATCTCAATATATTCTATGTTCGGCCCGACAGCCATGGCGGCAAAAACTGCGTGGATCAGATCATTCCAGGTACGGGCTTTTCCCGTGCCGAGATTGAAAATGCCGTTTACGGAGGGATTCTGTAAAAGCCACCACATGGCATCGACGCAATCCTTCACGTAGACAAAATCGCGCATCTGTCCCCCGTCTCCATATTCGGGAAGGTAGGATTTGAACAGCCTGACTTTGCCTGTCTGCCGGATCTGATGAAATGCCTTGAAGATGACGCTGGTCATGTCGCCTTTGTGGTATTCATTCGGGCCGAAAACATTGAAGAACTTAATGCCTGCCATCTGGTTTTCCAGATGATGCCTCAGAGCCCATACATCAAATACCTGTTTGGAGTAGCCGTACATATTGATTGGCTTGAGATTCGCCACTGTAGCGTGATCGTCGGAAAAACCCTGCGATCCGTTTCCATAGGTCGCGGCGGAGCTTGCATAGATAAAGCGGATCGCGTGCTTCAATGCCCATTCGGACATTGTCCGCGTGTAGGAGAAATTGTTGGTCCAGAGGAAATCCGCATCGCGTTCTGTTGTGGAAGAACAGGCGCCCATATGAATCAGGGCGTTTACCTTGAATGGCACTGCGTCTTCCGTTACCATTTTTAAAAAGGTGTCCCTGTGCAGATAATCCGCATAGCGCAGGTTGACCAGGTTTTTCCATTTATCAGTGCTACCCAGCCGATCAACGATGATAATATCCTCTATTCCTTGCCGGTTGAGCTTCCAGACAAAAGCGCTTCCGATAAATCCCGCGCCGCC
>CAZXIP010000103.1:0-6982 GCA_964640755.1 uncultured Smithella sp.
TATATTTACCGAATGAAAAAAGATAGGCCGCATCCAGAAAAGCTTTTTCTTTGGTGGCGATAAATACGCCATCTTTTTTAATAAAATCGCCATAGAAGCGGTTCTGTAATTTGACATAACTAAAAACGGCCTCCCGGACATTGTAAGCAACAGAACGCTTCAGACAGACGCTTTCCTGATAATTGTTCTGCGCCTGTGTGGTGACATCATAATAGGCCAAGGCCGTCATCAGAGAAATATAGGATGGGACCTGCAATACATTGGCGATTTTAAACAAATCCTGGCGAGTCAGACCTTCCCATCTCCAGGCGGTTGTATAAATATTATTTTTAAACCTGACCAGCAAACCCTGCCGGACATAACGGCTGCACAATACGCGGGCGGAGGTCAATTGAAGGCTGAAATTTTGTGCCACGTCACCAAGAGTAAAATAGGGCTTCCGGCTTAATTCCTGCAACCTGGCTATATTTTTACTAAGCATATATAATTATCCTTTATGTTAATTATATATACTTTGTAATATTTTGCAAGCAAAATAGAGCGCGTAACAGAATTGATAGATAACACAATGGCAGCGCTTAGTTAAATATCATGGCTGATTCGGGGCTGGTGATATTGATTCCCATATCTTTGGCATAACGGGCAGTCAGTTCTTCATGTCTGGGAAAATCGGGGAATGGGAAAGGACCGCCTTGCAGGCCGGAAAATTTATCGTATTCACCATAGCGATGGCCGTTGGTTGCCAATACATACTTCACGGTGATAGCGGGTTTAGGCTTCATTAAGGCTCATGGACGCTTCTCTCTTTAGCAGTATTTTATCAGATCGTAAATGAGCATACGTGGGACAAAAGCACCCTGTTTTTCACATCCCCGAAAACATGCATTACTAATTATCCGCAATCTTACAATTTCAAAAGCTTATTGCAAGGAGAAATTACACTGTAATATTTTAATCATGAATACATCCGGCTGGAATGATGACAAAAGGATTCTTTCCTTTATCGAGCAGAAGCTCATGAGTCTCAAAAAGACATATTGTCAAGTTTCAGCAACTGTGACATATAAAATCAGTCTCAAGGATAAGGGAAAAAGGTTCAAGGACAAAGGAGGGAAACTTGGCAGTTAAAAAAAATGAATCAACCCGGCGACTGCTTTTATGCATCAACGCCGTGTTGCAAAAAAAAGCAAAAAATATTGTCGTATTGAATGTCAAAGAAATTTCTTCCTTCACGGACTACATGCTGATCTGTTCCGGCGCAACCGACCGGCAGGTTCAAGCGGTTGCGGATGCGATCCAGCAATACCTGAAGAAAGAAGACATACGACCGCTCGGTGTGGAGGGAGAAGCAAACGCAGAATGGATTCTGCTGGACTACGACGATGTGGTCATCTCTGTTTTCCAGGAAGAAGCCCGTTCTTTTTATGGATTGGAAGACCTGTGGGACGCTCCGCGCATGGAGATTGACGAAAAGGTCACCGAAATAAAAAAATTGAACAAGGATATGGCTTGATTCTTCATGATTTTTGTGACGAATTATCGGATGCGCTTTTTCCTCCTCTTTGCCTGGCATGTTCTGATGTTCTTTCCGGCGCAGCCGATGAGGTGTTTTGCCCCGATTGCCGACGGCAAATCACCTTCATAACCGGCAGCCACTGCCCGGTTTGCGGCATCATATTCCCTGACTCCCCGTCGGAAAATCATCTTTGCGGAAACTGTCTGGAACGCAAGCCGTGGTTTTCATTCGCACGTGCCGCTGTTTCCTACGAAGGGGTCGTCCTTGATGCAATCCGACGGTTCAAGTATGGACGCAATATTACAGCCGGCTCGGCCCTTGCCACTTTCCTGTCCGGTTTTGACTTTGATGATCTGGACTTTAATATGTTTGATGCCATCGTCCCCGTCCCTCTACACATCAAACGTCTTCGGGAAAGAGGCTTTAACCAGTCACTCATTCTGGCTCGCGCACTGGGAAAAAAACATAATCTGAATGTCGATTTTTCCTTGCTTAAAAGGTGTAAATTGACTTTAACACAAACGGGGCTCGATAAAAAAGATCGGGTGAAAAATATCTCGGGGGCTTTTGTAGCCGGCCCGCGGGAAAAAATCAGCAGCAGGAATCTGATTCTGGTTGACGATGTATATACAACAGGAGCCACTGCCAATGAATGTGCCAAAACGCTAATCAGAACCGGCGCCTCGAAGGTAGCGGTCTTGACGCTGGCCAGGGTTCTTTGACCAACAAAGGGAGTATCATCTTTATATGGCGTGTTCTTTCTGAATCCATAGTTTTCGAGGAGTCCGCATGAACAAGATACTGGACAGAGCAGTTCTTAAAGATAAACTCGACGCCTTGCGCAGACAAGGGCAAAAAATAGCTTTCACTAACGGTTGCTTTGATATACTGCATGTCGGCCATGTCCGATATTTGCAGGAAGCAAAGAAGACGGCCGACGTACTGGTCCTGGCTCTCAACAGCGACTCGTCCGTACGTTCAATTAAGGGCGAGAAACGGCCTTTGGTTCCCGAAGAAGAACGGGCTTTGGTAATGGCCGCGCTGGAATGCGTTGACTTTGTCACGATATTCCCGGAGTTGACGCCGCTGGAGCTGATCTGTTATCTTAAACCTGACATCCTGATCAAAGGGGGCGACTGGCCGAAAGATAAAGTGATCGGAGGCAATGAAATCACACAATGGGGCGGACACGTAACAATTATTCCGGAGGTAGCAGGAAAATCGACCACCAATATCGTGGAGAAGATCATTTCCGTCTATGGCTCCGAAATCTAAGTGCCGGACTTTCAACCGGCTTTTACAAAAAGTAAAAACATGATTTTTACCATTTTTTATGATGTTTTTTTTCCTTTACAAACATTTTGCCATTAGGTATTAAGGACGACAATCTAAACATCACCTATATAAGGAGTAGCGGTATTGGAAAAACAGACAACTATGAAACCGGAAAAGCTTGAAGCATTTCGAAAGCTGCTCATTCAGAAGATCAATGAACTGCTGAATGAGGCGGGTAAAACCGTCACCGAAATGACCAACGGCAAGGAAAATTTCCCTGATCCCAACGATCGTGCTTCACTGGAAGCCGACAGAAATTTTGAGCTGCGTATCCGCGACCGGGAACGCAAACTCATTGTTAAAATGCAGGAAGCCATCAAAAGAATCGACGATGGAACGTACGGTATCTGTGAAGCTTGCGGCGGACCGATTTCGGAGAAAAGATTAATGGCCAGACCGGTCACGACGGAATGCATCGACTGCAAAACCAAGCAGGAAAAACTCGAAAAGTTAAAAGGCGAGTAATATTCATCAAACTGCAAAGAAACGCCCCGTTCCCGGGGCGTTTTTTGTTTGAACAGGCATATCCTTGTCATCTAAAATGAGGTTCTTCACAGGGGAAGATTTCTTTTTTTCTTCAAAGATGATAGTTAAACTCCATGTATGTAAATGTCGCTCTCAACATTCCGGCCAAAAAACTCTTCACCTATACCGTGCCGGAAAATCTCAAGGTAAAAGCCATGGTCGGCAAAAGGGTCTACGTTCCCTTTGGCCGTAGAAAACGAACTGGATTTATCACGGCCCTGACATCCTCATGCGACTTGGAAAAGGTTAAGCCCATAACCGAAATCCTTGATGACGAGCCGCTTTTTGACGATGAAGATCTCCGATTTTTTTCATGGATTTCCAGGTATTGCATCTATCCCCTTGGGAAAACCCTGGCCGAACTGATCCCCACAGGATCTGAAAAAAAAGATTATCTCTGGGTTCTACCCCTGCCTGTGCCTGCCGGCTTGGCGCTGTCCAAATCGCAGGAAAAGCTTCTGGATTTTCTTCATTCCTGTCCTCATGGACTCGCACTGGGACAACTGACTAAAAACACAGAGCTTAAAAATGCCGCGGCGATTGTGCAGGGGCTTCACCTGGCCGGTCTTCTGCAAATTGTTGAGCGTCAGAAAAAGCCCCTGGCGGTCCGAACGCAGAAAATCATACGGTTCGAAAACATTCTGCCTGATGGTTTGCGGATGACGGCACGGCAGGAGGCCGTAGTCGATTTTCTGAAAAACTCCGGCCCCATGGATTTGTATGATCTGATAGCCTCGGCGAAAACGTCCAGCGCCGTAATCAAAAAACTGCTCGAAAAAGGCGTCCTGACAATCGGAAATGCCGAATTTATCCGCAAAGCCTCTTTGACATCTTCCATCAGCAGGGCGCCGGCAGACATCACGCTCAATGATGAACAGGAAAAAGCCCTGACAGAGATCCTGAGCAGGCTCCGTTCGGAATCGTTTTGCCCGATTCTCCTTCACGGCGTTACCGGAAGCGGTAAGACAGAAGTTTATCTCAACGCAATAACACACGTTATTAAAGATGGCGGCACAGCCATTTACCTGGTCCCGGAAATCGCCCTGACCCCCCAGCTTATTTCCCGGATTGCCGGACGATTTGACGAAAACAAAATCGCCGTCATCCACAGCGGTATCGCCCGAAGCGTCCGCTATGACCAATGGCGTCAAATCAAACGCGGCAAGATCAATCTCGTAATCGGCGCGCGCTCCGCGCTTTTTGCTCCACTGGATAACTTAAAGTTGATAATCGTTGATGAAGAACACGACGCATCCTACAAACAGGATGACAAGCTCTGCTATCACGCCCGGGACCTGGCCGTCGTGAAGGCGAAAATGCATAAAGCGGTTGTTGTCCTCGGATCGGCCACTCCGGGTATCCGTTCTTATTATAACGCCCAAACCCAAAAATATGCTTTTCTTGAGTTGACACAAAGGGTACAAAACAGACCGCTGCCCCGAATTGACATTGTTGATATGAAAGCCCAGAAGGAAGCTCACGGCAAAACACCGATCCTTTCGGATACCATGACCCTGGCCATTACCGAAACACTGGCCCGCAAAGAGCAATCCCTGCTTTTTCTCAACAAGCGCGGATTTGACACCTTCCTGGTCTGTGGTGAATGCGGCTATAATTTCCGATGCCCCAATTGCGCCGTTGCCCTGAAAAGCCATCTGGCGGAAGGCATCATCAAATGCCACTACTGCGACCATACACAGAAATCCATGCCGCTTTGCCCCAATTGCCGGAGCGGGAAAATCCTCAGTTACGGTACGGGCACTCAAAAGCTGGAAAAAGAAATTGAACGTCTGTTTCCCGGAGCACGGATCTGCCGAATGGATTCCGACACCACCGCCCGAAAAGGATCACAGGAAGAAATCCTCTGCGCACTGGAGCAGAAAAAAATTGATATTCTGGTCGGCACACAGATGATCACCAAGGGACATGACTTCCCCTTTATCACTCTTGTAGGCGTCATCGCGGCGGATACGTCCCTAAACATGCCGGATTTTCGCGCCTCGGAAAAGACCTTCCAGATGCTCACACAGGTTGCCGGACGGGGCGGACGGGGCACAGCCTGCGGCCGGGTCATCATCCAGACCTTCAACCCCCAGCACTATACCCTTCAATACACCCAAAAGCATGATTATCCGTCTTTTTATTCCGATGAAATTGAGTTTCGCAGGGCTCTGCAGTATCCCCCTTTCAGCCGGATCATCTGCCTTCGCCTGTCATCCGGAAAGAAGGATGCACTTATGGAAACCGCGCAGGAAACAGGCCGAAAAGCGCGGGATCTGGCTGCAAAGCATGGAAACGCAGCTGAAATTATCGGCCCATCGGAATCGCCGCTGTCAAAGATCCGGGGACAATATCGCCAGCAGATGCTGATCAAGGGACGCAACAGCCGGATCCTGCATGCCATTGCAGGCGAGCTGGTGGAGAAGCATGAGACAAGCGCGGTGAAGATTACGGTGGACGTGGATCCTGAAAATTTCATGTAAGAGTGAAGATGTCGGCAGGAAACATGTTTCCTGCAAGTATTTGAACAGCCCAAAACAATGAAACAGTCCGGTCGGATCAAAAAGACCCGCCCGGACTGAGCATGAATGAATCTGATAATCAAACGGGGCCAGTAAGATCCCGCCTCTGTTTTATAAATCCAGTCGATATTTTACTATAGTGTGCTGCAGTTCTCCAACCGAAGACGGTCCTGATAGTATTCGGTTATTTCAAAGACAGCATGATCAATCAAAAGCATGATGCGCATGACAGAGTCAATGGCCTGATTGTGTTCCAGCGCGTTGATGAATATCGCCTGAAATTCAGCATACAGCCACATGTGGCGGCGCATCATATTCAAGGCATAAATAGATTCATGCAGCGGAATGCCGTTTTCATAACATGTTCGCGCATAATGCATGAAGAATTCCTGCGTTTTCTCAAGACGATTGGGAGCAATCAGCAGATTTCTCAGTTGACTGTAAAATTTCACAGCCTGAACCACCAGCTTCTCATCAGGAAGATCCCTGTAATGGACCGTTCTTTTATTTTTTTTAACATCGGCCGCCCAGTGTGCGGCTATTTCATCGAGGTTGGCCTCCAGCACATCCAGCAGCTTAATCGACTCCACCATATCATTCTCCTTTCTCCAATGATAAGCGAACAGGGAAATGGGAATTATTTCTTTTTCCCCTTATCTTTTTTTATTAATTCACCGTACTCCTTGGTCACTTCATACGCGGCATAATCAAAAAGTAAAATCGTACGGCTCAAGGTATCCAACGCCTGACGCTGATCAATGCCGGAGCTGAAGATCGTCTGAAACTCGGCATACAGCCAGATATGCCTTCTTAAGAGAATGAGTGCGTAAACGGCTTCACTCATGGGAATCCCCAGAGAGAAACAGTCTTGAGCATAAGCTCGGAAATATTTCAATGCACCTTCACTGATTTTTTCATCAGCAAACATTTTACTGAAATTCTTGTAAAATTTTATACCCTGATTAACAATCCGTTCCTCTTCCAGTTCTTTGTATTTTTTTGTTCGGGCATTGTTCTGAACTTCCATCGCCCAGCGTTTGGCCATCTTTTCCGCATGCTGTTCAGCCAGTTCCACATACTTAAT
>CAZXIP010000104.1:0-6972 GCA_964640755.1 uncultured Smithella sp.
TAGAGTTTATCACCGACAATTGGATAGCCTGCGGCTTCCAGATGGGCACGGATCTGATGCAGCCGCCCTGTTTCGGGAAAACACCGGACAAGGGAAATCTGCCCGGCCCAAAGAACTTTTCGAAATCGCGTCAGTGCCGTTTCGGTTCCACCCGCCCATGCCTTGCGTTTCTTGCCAACGGCGGATTCATGGTCAGATCCTAAAGGCAAATCAATAATCATTTCATCATCCGGAAACAGTCCATGGACCAGCGCCAGGTACTCTTTTGAACCCATCGCCAGCGATTCGGAAAGAGCGCTCGCGCATTTTCCATCAAAGGCCAGGAGGATCACACCCGATGTTTCGCGATCAATGCGGTGTGCCGGATAAACCTTGCGCCCGTAACGGTCTTCCAGCAGGGCAACGAGTGTGTTGTTGAAATATCGTCCTGAGGGGTGTACCGGCAGGTTTCCCGTTTTGTTGACGGCAATAAACCATTCATCTTCATGGAGAATGGCAATTCGTTCATCGACGTCCGGTTCTGTGATACGGCTTCCGTCCCAGGTCAGTGTTTCGCCGCCGCTGATCGGTGTTTCGGGATCGGTAACGATTACATCGTCCAGCAATATCTTGCCGCAGGAAATCTCATGCCTCCATTGATCCTGTGTGAGATAAGAAAATCTGCCGGCCAAGTAGCGGTCAAGGGGATTTTGCGATGGCAACGGCGGAATTCTGGATGTGATGATTCGCTTCCGGGTCATGGCTGGGGGACGGTCTTTCTTTTCGCTTCGTTTTCGATCTTGAGTTGTCGTACTAGAAAACTATCCAGCTGATTGGCAAAGGCCTGGCGGTCTTTCTTGCTGAAGGCGGCCGGACCGCCGGTAATCATGCCGCTGTCTCTCAAATCACCCAGCAAATCACGCATTCCCAGCCGGTCTTTGATATTGTGTTCGGTATAGAGCGTTCCCCGGGGATTCATGGCAAATGCCTGTTTGGCTACAACGCGATCCGCCAGCGGGATGTCGGCGGTAATGACCAGATCACCCGGCCTGACGGACTCCACAATGCGGTCATCGGCTATATCCGGACCATCAGGAACCACAACCAGAGTCAGATTGGCCAGCTTCTCCAGCCGTAAAGGCTTGTTGGCCACAAAGATCAGGGGAACATTCAAACGTAAGGATGCCCTGATCAGGATATCTCGAATCCCATTGGGAAAAGCATCTGCGTCAACAAATATCTGCATGATTCCTCTGCTGCTGCCGGGTAATCTTGACAAAAATGTGTGGTGTTGTGTTTATTATGGATTGAAGTTGGATATATTTGTTGTAAAGCCCACTTGAGTTAAAGGGAGACACAGTTGCGCCCCTTGTGTTTTGCCCGGTACAAGGCGGCATCTGCGTCTGTAATGAGGATTTCCAGCGATTGATCCAGTTTCATCTCCGCCACGCCTGCAGAGATTGCCGCCTGGGGGATTTCATTTTCATCGAAGATAAGCGGGGGGGCTTTGGAAACAGCTCCATGAATCCGATCGGCGACCTCTTTGGCCTGCTCAAGATTCATGTCTGGCAGGAGGATGATGAATTCATCTCCACCGTAACGGGCGATGATTTCCGACGGGCGCAAATGACGTATGATCGTCTGGGCGACGGAATACAGAATCCGGTCCCCGTAAAGATGGCCGAAACGATCGTTAAACAGCTTAAATTCGTCAATATCGATCATGATGATGGAAAAAGGGGTTTTGTCCACAGAACAGCGCTTATAAATGCGTTCCAGAGCGTTGTTGAGCCAGTATCGGTTATGGAGGCCCGTCAGGGCATCAACGGATCCATAGCGATGATAGAGTTTCTCAAGTTCGACGTCTTTGCAGATGACGGCATCGGCCTGACGCACACGCTTCGTCAGGGTGAAAAGAAGATTGCAGGCCGCGGCATGGGATGACTGGACAAGGGACCAGAGAATGTCCTCGTCCATGACCATGAGCCGGCTGTCCTCTTCGGCGACGACAAAGGCTGATGTCGGCTGATTGTCAATGACCGACATTTCTCCTACACTTTCGCCGACTTCCAGAATGGCGATGGGCTCGCTGTCCAGGGATTTCAAATGGACACGCAGGCGGCCTTTGAGGACAAAGTACACGGTGCTGTTCAATTTCCCGGCATGAATAAGAATTTCCTGAGCGCGAATTTCGCGTATGGAGCAGGATTCCAAGAGGCCCTTGATGGACTCATAAGCGACACACCTGAAAAGGTGAATGGTCTGCAGATCTTTTTCCCGGATATCCGGACATGGATTAGTCATCTTATATTTCTCTCTTTGAAATGTAGCATGATATAAATAAAACAACAAGACCTGTCAAGAAGGACGGATATGACAGGACAGCCTTTAGAAATGGCTGATGGCGTCTTTCCCGTCTGGCCATTGAGGAAAGTTATATTGTCGATTTAATTATAAACGCTTCAATATCCTGCATCACCTCCGCACGGTGCATATATCTGTTTGACGGACAGGTAACTATGGTTGCCTGGGGCAGCCTGTCCACCATGTGGCGAATGTTTGCGGAGGAATGCAGCGTATCCGTGGAGGCGTAAGCCAGGGCCACGGGTATTCGTACACTGTCTAAGTGTGGCCAGACCTGGTAGTGCCCTGTAATGGCGGCTCTGGCTGAAAGCTTGATCCTCTGTGGATGGGCTGCTTGCAGCGTTTCATTATAACGCATCATCTGTTCAGGTTCTTTTTTGACATCAACCATGAAGGTCTTTATGTACCAAAGAACAAAATACTTAATCCCATGATACAGGAACGCTGGAAGAAATAGCATCCACTGTAAATACCATGGCGCCTTGAACTCACTGTTGGGTGCAATTAAAAATGCTGATCCTGCGGTCAACCTCCCCCCTTTCAGGGCCTCCAGCAGGGCCGTTGCACCCAGTGAACTGCCGATAACGGTTGATGTTGGCGATGCGATTCCCAGTTGGCGGCAAACGACAATCAGGTCTTCTGCTATACGTCCAATGCTGAAATCCCCGGGTTTCAGTTTTCTTTTCTCAAAGACGGCTGATCTCTTTTCCCGTGTTTCAATATAATAAACTGGCCTTCTTGCAGCTATGACCTTCAGCAGGGGAGCCCATCCGGATACGGCGGATACCCATCCGGCCACAAAGATGATGGGATTTTCGGTCACGGGTTTTTTCGGACGCCATTTCATGACCCGCAGATGGACACCATGTTGCACGCAAACCAACGATGTTGTGTAAACTGAATCCGGGGGTGTAACCGGATCTATGAGAAAATCGTCCAAATTGACCTCCCTTGTGAGGCGGATATGGATAATTAATACACATCGAAAGGTTGGATGTCTATTGAAATTCCTGATCACTCTCTTTTTTTAGGAAGAAAGCCATGATTCGTGATTGTGTTTACGCTTGCTGTCAAGAAAACTCCTTCCAACGGCAGATTATTTTTAACTTCATTTTGTCAACAGATGTTCATTTTCTTGTTTGCGAACATCCAGGAGAGGATGCATAACATCATGATTTTCAGAACCCTGGGAGTGTTTGTCATTTGGTTTTTCGTCCGCAGTATTCCTTTTAATGCGAGTCGCATAATGAATGGATTGCGATTTGAAAAAATGAAAGACCGGGTTATATACAAATAATGTCAGGATTATGATTGCCTTATAAAAATAAAAATGATAAATTATTACTATAACTTGGATATATGTTTGAAGTGTGACGATAACCCCGTTAGCTCATCATCAGCCTTCAAATGACTATCAGGCAAAAAGAATCAAACTCCCTAAGGGGACTTATAAAGACAGGAATGGGTAAAATACTTATAAAGAAATCAGATAACGGAAATGAAATCTTCGGTAATGTAAAGTTCCAAATTAATTTATTAAACACGAAACGATACAATACGATATGTTCACTTTAAAAACATTTATGCTTGAAAAGAAAAAAGGAGTATGGACAGTCACACCCCGTACATCGCTTTATGACACCTTAAAAATCATGGATGAAAAAAATATTGGCGCGTTGCCCGTGGCCGAAGACGGAAAACTGATGGGGATTTTTTCTGAAAGGGATTTCGCAAGAAAAGCCACTTCCGTAAAACAGCTTTCCATGAAACTTCCCATCAGTAAGTTCATGACAAAAAAAGTCCGTTTTGTGACTCCCGAGAACACGATGGAAGACTGCATGGCTATTATGACGACTCATCGTGTAAGGCATCTTCCCATCCTTGAGAAAAATAAAATCATCGGGATTATCACCATTGGTGATGTTGTAAAAAGTATGATTCAGGAGCAGAAGTTTATTCTGAGAAAAGTGCTCGACTCCATTGAGGAAGGCAAAAATCATCTGCGCATGAACATCCGGTTTAATGTGGAACAGAATATCCTGCCGCTTGTTCAGGCACTGACCAAAAGATATCCCGGTGACCCTTCTTTCCGTATACTTGAAGAGCACCTCAATCAAATCTCCTCCGAATATTACCGGAAGCTGGTCACTTCTAAATTTAATTTCACCCCCACGGAAATCTCCATTATCAAACTCATTAAGGCAAATTACAGAGAAAAGGAGATTTCAGAAGCCCTGAACATTTCCGTGTCAACGGTGAAAAAGCACAAATACGCAATCCGCGGGAAACTGGGTATCCGGAACAAATCGGGGAACATTACAACACACCTGGACTTCATGGACTAGGTTCTATTCCTTATAGAACTAAATCCCCTCCTTTATTCACCTTATCTTTTGGGAATATTCGACTATAGTAAAATCAAAAGCAGTGTGATGAGGAAACCGCATGTTACGGTTTCAAGGGATTGACTAAACAGCGAGACTGAATGGTGCACTTGTTTTCAGAAGACTGAGCAGGTGACAGAAATCAAAGGTTCAGAATCAAGAAATGCAAAAGAATGACAAGGAGGTGCTTGCCATGGTTTATGTCAGCGATATTCTTAAAGCGAAGGAACACCGAATTCATTTTATCTCCCCCAAGGCAACAGTGTATGAAGCGCTGGAAAAGATGAGCCAGTATGAGATCGGTGCACTGGTGATCATGGAGAACAAAAAGGTTGTGGGTATTCTTTCGGAAAGAGATTATGCCAGAAAAATCATCCTCCAGGGAAAAACCTCTAAAGAGACACTGGTGAGAGAAATCATGTCTTCAGAGTTGTTTTCAGTTGCTCCGGATACAAGCGTAGAAGACGCAATGGTTTTGATGACCGGAAAACATGTAAGGCATTTGCCGGTTTTTGATAAAACAAAGTTTGTCGGCATCATTTCGATTGGCGATGTCGTAAAGACGATCATTTCCAATAAAGATTTTCTCATCGATCAGTTAAGTGATTATATTACAGGTAAACATTACTAGGAATGAAAAGTCAGCATGGGATGTACTTCAAAACATCAATTGATGTTTTGAAGTACATCCATCAATGCAACTATTTTCCACGTTACACTCAAACAATCAAGGAATGCTACTGATCAATTCGTAAGGCCGGCGTGCTTGTGTTGATGGGATTTTCCGGTAACGCGTCAACCGTTTTAAGCCACACCCCCAAATTCGGAAATAACACAGTCGGTGTTTTCTTTCCCATGGCAATGTCGACATGGGCAGTGTCGCCGATGAAATACCACCGGTCGTAAGCTGTGGGTGATTTCTTCGATATGATGAAGTCATAGGTTGCCTGCGGGCTTACGAGGGCATTGGTGCTCGATGAGAAAACAATCATCGGCACGGTCATGCGCGACATATTTTCGCTGTAGTAATAGTATCCGTCATTGCCGGGATTGGGAGGAGGGCCGCCTTTTATCCATTTTGTCCCCATAAAGTTTTCTTTCCCGTTTAAATAATGCTCACGAAGATCATTGTTCAAGCCCATGTCCATGTAATGGCCGAGGCTGCGCGCCGAAGCGCCGCTGACGCTGTAGCGCAATAACCAATCCTTCATGAGGGGGTCCATGTCCTCCACCAGCAAGAAATTCATATAATTGAAGAGATTGGGATTTGCGAGATCATCAGAAGCCACGGTGTTAACGAGTCCGAAGATGATGTCCGTTGAAGTGTAGACCAACATGCTCGGCAGCAACCGGAGAAATTTATCGGAGATGACATCAAGCGGCAGAAATAGTTCGGAGCCTGCAAACATCCTGAATATTGTTGAGTCCAGTAGTCGCGGCAGCCATGGCACGCCGGCCGGGTCAATGCCGATGAAGCCCTTTATGTCGGCATTCCTTGTTTTGGCAAGGTCGATGCTGCTTTTGACATGCGGATGGTAACCCAGGGCAAAGCGTGACTTGTAGCCGGCTTTCTTTGCCCACACCGTGGTGGCATTTCCATAGTCCAGATAAACGCCCTGCAGATAGGCATAGGCAACCAGCCCCCCTGTGCTGTGGCCGCCGATGAACATTCTTTTTCCAGTTATTGACTTCACCGTGGAGATCGCTGCCGGAACGTCAAGAGCGGCCCAAGTGTCAAGCGTATTGAGGCTCCTGTCGTTGCTCCCCGTGCTGTGTATGGGAGCGCGGCCTGTGTTCCGGTAATTGACAAGCCATGGATCATATCCCTGGAGCCAGAGGTAGTGTGCCAAACTGTAATAGCGCATCTTATCGGTTTTGATGCTGGTTTCGTAGTCTGTCTTCTCCGTGTTCAACGTCCACGCCGGAGCGCTGGAAATAGGCGGGATATCCACGTTTTTGTATGCTTCTTTCATATCGGGCGGGGTGCAGGAAAGGAACTGGTTCATATTCACCATGATACCCGTAAAGATAACTACCGGCGTGCCGTTGGTTCGGAACACCGGAGTTTCAGCCGTGTGAGGTGCATAGCGATACAGATAGACCGTTCCGCCGTCATCGGTTGTGGCACTGTAGATCCCCTGAGCGTTCAAGGGAACGCTGCTTGAAGCCTGGCTCACGCCAGACGTTTTCCTGGCCAATAAATAAGGGGTGCTGTTATCATTGCCTCTGACGTTGACATCAGCGC
>CAZXIP010000105.1:0-6859 GCA_964640755.1 uncultured Smithella sp.
AGGCCCGTTTAAAAAAACGGGCCCTTTTTATCATCATTATCTTGCCTCTGATTCCGGGATACGATATAAACACCCATCACAAATTTTGGATGTTCAATGAGCAAAAAGTCAGGCAGTCAGACTGAACTGAAAAAAAGCGTACTGGAACAAAGCCTTTGCACCGGCTGCGGCGCCTGTGTTGGACTTTGTCCTTATCAAGTCATTTATGCCGACCGGACTGTGCAGCTTTTTAGCTGTGACCTGCCCGATGGCAAGTGTTACGCTTTTTGCCCGAGAACACCTGCCGATTATGACCATATTAAAAAAAGCCTTTTTAATATCCATGATTTGACGCCGGAAATCGGTGCGGTAAAGGGTTATTACTTCTCGAGGGCGTTTGATTCCCGGCAGCGTGTGAATGTCCAGCATGGCGGCACGGTCACGGCGCTTCTGGAGCTGGCTATGAGTGAAGGGATGATAGATTCCACCATTGTTTCCTCACGCAATGAAGAATTTGAACAGGAAGGCCGGCTGGTCACCGATCAAAACCAGTTGCGCAGTTATTCAAAAAGCTGGTTTACAGTATCTCCTACGGTGGCTGCTTTCAACCGGATACCGGATGATCGTAAAAAAAGGACAGGCGTTGTGGCAACACCCTGTCAGGCGACAGCTCTGGCAAAAATGAGGACGGCGGAAATGCCCGGTTATAACGGGTCCGACTTGCCGGGACTGGTCATAGGCCTCTTTTGCGGCTGGACGCTTTCAATGGAAAAATTTCACAATCTTCTCGGTCGATATGGTTTATCTGTAGCAGATCTGACCGGAATGGATATACCGGCAGGGAAAAATATTCTGGAGATTTTTACGGGGAGCGGCTTAATAACTGTGCCAATGGCCGAGGTGGATCATTGTGTGCGGACCGCCTGCCGGTATTGCATGGACAGCACGGCGGAATTTGCCGACCTTTCTGTCGGAGCGGCGCGCTTCGGTAATGACTTCGAAGAAATGCGGGGCTGGAACCAGATCATTGTGCGCTCTGATCGCGGGAAGCAGCTTCTCGAACTGGCCGTTGCAAAACATACGCTTCAAATCCGTGAAGCTCCGGCATCAGCCCTACGCGAACTGAAAAACGCTGCAGCGGAAAAAAAGAAAAAAGCGTTAAAAAATATTGTTGCAAAAAGTCGTTCGCCAAAAAACCTTCTGTATCTGAAAAGCGATGATCCGGTCGTGCTGAAATATTTGAGCGTTGATAAGAAAAGAAAAGGGAAATTATGAGCAAGCTGTTGTCACCGGACAGATCCACGGTTTTATTTCTGGGCAATGAGGCGATCGCAAGAGGTGCGCTGGAAGCCGGCATTGAGGTTGCCACGGGATATCCGGGCACGCCGTCTTCGGAGGTGATCGAATCTCTGGCCGATGTTGCCCGGGAAAGGAATCTTTACGTGGAGTGGTCAGTCAACGAAAAGGTGGCACTCGAAGTTGCAGCAGCCGCTTCATTTGCCGGGTTGCGTTCGATGGCCGTCATGAAGCAAAACGGCGTCAACGTGGCTTCGGATTTCCTGCTGCACCTGACCGCGTCGGGGACGCGCGGGGGGATAGTTCTGGTGTCATGCGAAGATCCGGGCGCTCTCTCAAGCGTTAACGAGGGGGAATCACGCTATTTTGCGAGCATGCTGGAGATGCCGCTTCTGGAACCGGCGGATTTTCAGGAAGCCAAAGATATTACGAAATGGGCGTTTGAACTTTCTGAAGCTATTGGCAATGTCGTCATGCTGCGCTCCGTTACGCGCATGTCGCACGCAAGCGGCAACGTGACTTGCGGGAAGCTGCCGACAAAAAGCAGAAAAGCCGGTTTTGAATATGACGGACTGGTGATGGATTCGCAAACCGGGCCGATGATCAGCACGCCTGTTGTGGCTAAACATCTGCTTCGTCAGCAAAAGCTAAAAGACGTTCAAAGGATGTTCGATAACAGTCCTTTTAACCGTTACACCGGTCCCGCAAAACCGGAACTCCTGATCATCACCAGCAGCGCCTGTTTTCTTTATTCCTGTGAGGCCGTTGAAATGCTCGGGCTGCAAAAGAAAACGGGTATTCTGAAACTGGCCACAACCTGGCCTCTGCCTCCGAAGCTTCTTGAAAAATACCTGCGCAAGGCAAAGAAGATTCTGATCGTCGAAGAAGTCATGCCGTTTCTGGAAGAAAATGTAAAGGTCCTGGCTTCAGGCATAGCGCGCAGGATCGGCGTTAAAACGTTCTTTGGCAAATACGATGGAACATTACCGTTTGCCGGGGAACTTAATCCCGACGTTGTGGCCGATGCGTTGGGCAGAATTCTAAAAGTAAAACGCAAATCCCTGCCGGCAGCTTATCTCAAAAATGTTCAAAAAACAGCGGCGTTGATTCCAGTACGTGAACAGACATTTTGTGCCGGTTGCCCCCACCGTGCTTCGTTCTGGAATATCCACAACGCCATTGCCCTTGATGGCAGGAAGGGATTTGTCTGCGGCGATATCGGCTGCTATTCGATGGCTGCGCTCTCGCCTGCAACCGGTTATCACACCATGCCGACGCTTCATTCCATGGGGTCCGGAACGGGACTTGCCAGCGGTTTTGCCCAATTGTCACGGTTCGGTCTGGATAAACCCATCCTGACCGTCTGCGGGGATTCCACATTTTATCACGCGGTGATTCCGGCGCTGATCAATGCCCAGCACAACCGGGCGGATATCACCTTTATTGTTCTGGACAATGCGGGGACTGCCATGACCGGTTTTCAGCCGCATCCGGGTCTGGCGGTAAGTGCGCTCAAAGATGTGGTTCCGGCGGTTGACATCGCCGCGATCTGCAAGGCGATCGGAGCAAAGGTGGCTGTCAGCGATCCATTTGATCTTGCGGCTACCAGCAGAATACTGACATCCTTTCTTGCGGACAAAGGATCGCTTAAGGTGCTGATCCTTCGTCAGGCCTGCGCTCTGAGTCCCGAGAAAAAAGGGAAAAAGACATTTGACGTCAGAGTGGATGAGTCCTTGTGTCTTGGTGAAGCCTGCGGCTGCAACCGGCTGTGCACACGGATTTTCCGTTGTCCGGCCCTTACCTGGGACCGCGATAAGAAGAAAGCCGTGGTGGATGAAGTCATTTGTGCCGGCTGCGGAGTATGTGCGTCGATCTGTCCGCAGCAGGCGATTTTCAAAACGGAGGTCAGCGCGCCGGAATGAAAGAAAAGACGTTTACCAAAACAAGAAATGTCATCCTAACCGGTGTCGGCGGCCAGGGAAATGTGATGGCATCGAGAACACTGGCCCATATGCTCGTCGATGCGGGATATGTCGTTACCATCGGTGAGACATTCGGCATGTCTCAACGCGGCGGTTCGGTGATGAGTCATCTGCGCATTTCACGCGATTCGGTCAAAAGCCCGCAGATTCCGCGCGGCGGGGCTGACGTGATTATCGGTCTTGAACCCCTCGAAGCTCTTCGCGTTTTGACGGTTTACGGTAATCCACAGGTGTGTGTTTTATATAATTCACGTCCTGTCTACCCCATTGGCGTAATTACAGGTGAGCTTTCTTATCTGTCCGGGGAAACCATCAGGAACGCTTTTGAACGGTTATCCGCCGCGTTCTGGGAGATCGATGCGACATCCGTCGGTTTGAAGCTTGGCAATCCTGTTTTAAGCAATATCGTAATGATAGGCGCGCTTTCCAAAACAGGCCTTCTGCCCTTTGACCGGCGAAGTTTTGAAAAAGAGATCAAAAAAACACTTTCGGCGGGGAAATATAAAATAAATCTGAATGCTTTTGACGCTGGCGCAGATATGATCAAATAAGGGTTGACGACACGTAATAGAACCTTATATTACCATTTCGTAAACTTTAATCCTGAGGAGGCGGTTCATGAAAAATATTTATTCCGCGATTCAAATCAGTGAGCATGTGTACTGGGTGGGCGCCATTGACTGGTCCATTCGGGACTTTCACGGCTACACAACGCCGCACGGCAGCACCTATAACGCCTACCTGGTCATGGCCGATAAGATTACGCTGATCGATACGGTCAAGGCTCCTTTTATGGACGAGATGCTCTCGAGGATTGCGTCCGTCGTTGATCCGTCAAAGATCGATTATATTGTTTCCAATCATTCAGAGCAGGATCATACCGGCTGCCTTTTACGAGTTATTGACCTGATTAAACCTGAAAAAGTATTTGCCTCAGCCGCAGGGGTGAAAACACTCAAAGATATTTTCCACGACCAGCGCGATATCCAGCCCGTCAGGGACGGTGAAGCGCTCAGCCTGGGAAATATGGATTTAAAGTTCATGGAAACCCGGATGATTCACTGGCCGGATTCGATGTTTTCCTATCTGGAAAAAGACGGTGTCCTGTTTTCACAGGACGCTTTCGGCATGCATTTGGCAACCTTCGAGCGTTTTGCCGATCAGCTGCCCGCGGACATGCTGGAATATGAAGCGGCAACGTATTACGCCAATATTGTCCTGCCTTATTCCCCGGTTGTTCTCAAGGCGCTGGAGAAGGTTGCCGCCGCAGGCTGGGCGGTTAAAGTATTTGCGCCGGATCATGGCCCCGTGTGGAGGGAGAATTTAAGCTTCATTCTCGACTTGTACAAAAAGTGGGCAATGCAGAAACCAACCAATAAAGCAGTTGTGGTTTACGCGACGATGTGGCATTCCACTGAAATGATGGCCAAAGCGATTGCCGAATCGATGGCGCGCGAAGGGGTCCGTGTCAAACTTTTATCAATGAACGAAGTACACCGCAGTGAAGTGATTTATGAAGTACTGGAGGCAGGCGCTCTGGTCGTTGGCTCACCGACGCTCAACAACAACATCTTGCCGCAAATGGCGGATGTGATGACATATATAAAGGGATTGAAACCGCTTCATCTGATTGGCGCGATTTTTGGTTCATACGGCTGGAGTGGAGAATCGGTCAAGGATCTGGAAGCTATTCTCAAAGAGATGAAAGTGGAAATCGTAGCCGAAACGGTTTCTGTTAAGCATGTTCCGGGCGAGGATGTTCTTCAAAAATGTTCGGAATTAGGCCGGACGGTTGCGGCTGAGCTGAAAAAAAGAATTGCAGATTGAAAAAATTCGGAATTGAAGGAGGAAACCCATGAAAAAGTATGTTTGTGGAATATGCGGTTATGTATACGATCCGGCCAACGGTGATCCGGAAAATGATGTGGCGAAGGGAACGGAGTTTAAAGATCTGCCGGAGGACTGGACCTGTCCGGTTTGTGGTGCCGACAAGAGCGAGTTTTCTCCCGAGTGAGTGATACAATATCAATATACAGGAGCTGACTTATGGACGAAAAGATTCGTGAGGCCCTCCAGCAGGCTTATGTGGGCGAAGCAAAGGCTGCACTGAGGCTCAAGGTTTACGCGCAGAAAGCGGAAGATGAAGGATTTAAGCAGATTGCCCGCCTGTTCCGAGTCATCGCTTTTTCAGAAGAGATTCACGGGGCACGGGCGCTGAGGGTTCTCAAGGAAATCAAAACGACGGAAGAAAATCTGGCTGCAAGTTTTGAGTCGGAAAAGACCGTGGCGGAAATAGCCTATGACCGTTTTGTAAAAATGGCAGAGCAGGTGGGGGACAAACCCTCGCTTCTGCATTTCAGCCAGAGCCGTGACGTGGAAGAAACGCATGCCAAACTTTATAAGCAGGCGATGAATCACTTCATGGAAGAACGGGAAACCGTTTATCATGTCTGCAAAGTGTGCGGTTACGTGGCGGACGGTGTATTGCCGGATGAATGCCCTGTCTGCGCGGCGAAGAAAGATCAGTTTACAACGTTTGACCAGTAAGTAACTCAACAATAGGAGAATGGTCATGGCCCCGTTCCGTATCGTTCTTTTGATGTTGATTCTTGTTTCCCTGGTGTTGCCGCAAAGGACGTTCGGCGCGGAGAAACCGCTGTGGGAACTTGGAGTTGGCGGCGGATTTCTGCTTATGCCGGATTACCGCGGATCTGATGAAACGCGCGCTTATCTTCTTCCGTTTCCCTATGCGATATATCGGGGAGGGGTATTCAGGCTGGAAGACAAGCGGGTTGCGGCCAGGATATTCAAGACCGACCGGATCACCCTTGACGCAAGCGGCTATGGGGCGGTGCCGGTCCGCAGTAGCAATAATGACGCAAGGCTCTGGATGCCGGATTTGGATGCCACCTTTGAGTTCGGTCCGGCACTACGCATCAAACTTCTGGAATCCAAAGAAAACAGATATCTTTTAAGCCTTGCGCTTCCGGTCCGGGCGGTTTTTTCGACCGATTTCCGTACGGTGCGTTATGAAGGATTTGTCTTCAGTCCCCGGTTGAATTTCGAAAAGGGCGATGTGATTCCCGGAACGGGCGTGTATGCGGGCATATCGACGGGGCCGATGTTTGCCGATCGTGGCTACCACAATTATTTTTATGAAGTCGAACCGGAATACGCCATGCTTTCACGTCAGGCTTATACGCCGGACGGGGGCTACAGTGGTTCGGCGTTCACGCTTGGCGTGGGGAAAGATTACAGACAATTTAAATTTCAGGCTTTTGCCAGTATTGATTTTTTGCAGGGAACCGCGTTTGAGGAAAGCCCCCTCGTAAAGAGAAAGATGTCCTGGATGGGCGGATTCAGTATTACCTGGGTCTTTATGAAATCGGAGAAGACCGTGGAGGACGAAAGCCCGTATTAAATATAATGCAATTTGCGGAAAAAGGACAATTCATGCTGTTTCTTCTGACCAGGTGGCTGGTGATAACCGTGGCCATTTTAGTGGCCGCCACCATCCTTCGCAAGGGGATTCATGTGGATTCTCTGACCACGGCCGTTATTGCAGCCGCAATCCTGGGAATCATCAACGCTTTTTTGCGTCC
>CAZXIP010000106.1:0-3651 GCA_964640755.1 uncultured Smithella sp.
TGGTCGTAGGTTCGAATCCTACCGGGCGTACCAGAATAGAAATAGAATGTTCTTTATATAGGGGCTGTTCAAAAATGACCAGATGCAAGGTGCCGTGAATGTAAGGAGTGAGGCGTAATTCATGCACGCTGCAGCGACGAACATTGATGGCAACGTCACCTGAAGCTGATAAACAGCAGGTGGGCATTTTTCAACAGCACGTTTAGGGCCCTTAGCTCAGCTGGTAGAGCAACTGACTCTTAATCAGTAGGTTGTCGGTTCGATCCCGACAGGGCTCACCAAATATATCAAGGGGTTAGGCAATCAATGCTATGACCCCTTTTTCTTTATCCTGTCAAAAAATGCCCATATGTAGCCACGGAAACTTCCTTCAAATAATGGGGTTGTGGATGCTGGCTCTGCTATCAACTCGTTCCATTTTTTGAATCATTCCTGGACCTCCATCACGGTTTTCCTTTCAAGGCCTGTCAAGGGCCGGGGCATTAACTTCTTTTATTGTCATTCAAATATTAGATATGCTATCAAACCTCATGATCATTAGAAGAATATTTGCATCCGCCGCACTTGGAGTGATTGTGACAGTAACGTTGTTTTCACTTTTTGTGTATGCCGGCGGGAAGGAAGCAAATCACGGCGAACGTTCCATACCTTACAAGATCATGCACATGGGAGATTACCGGGTCTTTCTGGAAAACTGGGACGAGAGTAGCACTCCTGTCCTCTGTGCCGTGATTTCAAAACCCGCCCATTACAATGACTTATTTCATCCCGCACCCGTCATGTATTCCCGGCGTCCATTTTCTCCGGATGAGTCCCTTTACAGTAGAGAAATAATTCTCATTGTCGGACGTATCGTGCCCTATCCGGAGAACGTGGACAGGGTATTTGATGTTGACCGGATCACGGAAAAAAACCAGGAACTCTCACTCCACTATCGGTTTAACGAACAGCATTCTGACGCAAAGTGGCAGGGCAAGATCTGCCTGGCCATAAGAATCCCAAAACATAATTATAAGAAAGTGCATTTCTTTGAAAACGGCAGAAAGGTTGGAGAATTGAATCCAACGGCGGGCCGGTGGTTATATCCGGAAAGAAGGTCGGAGCCCGGGAGCATGAGAGATTGAAAGCGAGAGATATTTTAACTTGTTTGGTTTCAGTCTTATATCGGGCCCGGAACCTTGAAACAAAATATACCGGGACAGGATTTGATTGACACGTAAAAATGATTTCTATAAAATTTCAGAAAAAAGTTGTCCTCAAACGGATTAGACATGTCATGAAAAGCTATTGCCGGAATCTCTTTTTGTTTTCCGTCTCAATATGTATTATTATTCTGATCTTATCGGGATGTTCTGTGCATCACGGTTTCAACCGGACCGGGAGCAGGCCCGCTGATCTGGTCATTGTCAACGCTAAAATATTTACAAGCAACACCAGACAACCCTATGCAGATAGTATTGCCATCAAAGGCGAGCACATCGCTTATGTTGGTTCGTTTGAAGGGGTTGGTGATTTTGTCGGGCCGGACACGGAAATTATGGATGGTAAAGACCGTCTGATTACACCGGGTTTTGTTGACAATCATTGCCATGTATTATGGATCGGCGGGATGTCTTATCTTCAGCCGCCTGACCTTTTTGAGTGTGTGACGATGAGTGATATTCTTGCCAAGGTCAGAGAGCGCGCCCGGGAAAATCCTGATTTGCCTGTGATTGGCGGCATCGGATGGAGGATGAATCAATTGCCCGAGGGGCCTCGGAAGGAAATTCTCGATTCCGTGGTTTCAGATCGCCCCGTGATGCTCATGAGCTACAGCGGTCAGGCCGGATGGCTAAACAGCAGAGCCATAAAGCTGATGCGCGAACGTAATCCCGCCGCGTTCAAACTTCTGGCCCCCGTTCAGGACTCAAAAACCGGTGAATACACTGGTGAATGCAGGCGCTATCATGTTGTGAATCTCCTCGATTACTTTTCCTGGGAGGAACTGGGGCCAAAAGTCGAGGAAGGCATCATGAAGTCTATGACAAATATTCTTGACGAAGCCCTCTCTTATGGTGTGACAACCATGCACGATGTGCAGATTTATCCCGAGTTCATTCCGATTATTCTGAAATTTCGCGACCGGGGTGGGCTGGATAAAGTCCGTGTACGCGGTGCTTATTTTGTGGGGCGCGAACGGCTTGAAAACACGGCTCGGCTGAAAAAAGATTTATCCGAATGGAAAGCAATCGGACAAAAAGAAAACGGCCCTCATTTGCGGCTTGGCCAGTCTCTCAAATTTTATATTGACGGAACACTGGACAATCGTACCTCATTTCTACTGAGTCCATATTCAGATGAACCGACCCGAGATGGAACACCGGACTGGACTCAGGAGGAATTCAACCGCGTCATTGAAATTGCCGATAAACTGAAATTCCAATGCTTGACGCATAACACCGGTGACGCAGGTGCGAGAAGAGTTATCAATGCCTATGAGCGTGCTTTAAAGGTGAACGGCATGCGGGATGCCCGACATACCCTTGAACATTGTGAAATGCCTGTACCGGAAGACTGGCCGCGCATGGCCAGGTACGGCATGATCGCTTCCATGCAGCCTCAGCATTTTTATGGTGATGAAATGTGCGAAGAAGCCCTTGGCTTTGAGCGCCTTCAGGGCTGGATGCCCTGGAAATCTCTTGAGCAAGCGGGTGTGCGCGTCTCCTTCGGTACTGACTGGGCTGCCGGTCCCGTCAATCCGGCTTATGGCCTTATTCTTGCTGCATTGCGCGTGAACTTCAGGGGCGATAATAACTGGGGACCTGATGAAGCAGTTGACATTGAAACCGGAATCCGTCACTGGACTGCCGACTCGGCTTACAACCTCTTTATGGAAGCTGAAATAGGAACGCTGGAGGCGGGGAAGTATGCCGATTTGGTTATTTTTAACACAGACCTGCGGGAGATGTCCACCCCATGGTTTTTGCTGACCCATAAACTTGAGCTTGGTGCCCTAGATGATTTTGTGGACGTTACAATGGTATCCGGACGACCCGTTTATATAAAAGAAGGAGCGTTTTCAAATTTCCCAAAAAAGAAATATAATCCGGAACGAAATACTGCAAAAAATTAATACCGAAAGGAACGAAAAAGTAATGTTCAAAATAAAATTCATGTTTATCACAATCCTATTTGTCCTGATTTTTATTGTCAGTGCCGTATCAACAGCACAGACGGAAGTAAACTTCAAAGAATATAAAGCCATTAAGAACACAAAAGAATTCAATTTATATTTAAAAGGGGTTGGAGAAGGCCTGGAATCGGCAAATGAGGAGCTGGCAGCACGCGGCAGCAAAGCGCTTTACTGTAAACCTGAGAAAGAAACCATGGGTGTTGAACAATATTCAGACATTCTGAAAAGAGAAGTGAGTGAAAATGCCAAGGAGATCTGTGACGATATGCCCATGGGATTAATTCTTTTGAATGGTTTAATAAAGAATTTTCCCTGCAAATAAGGCGAACGGGCGACTGAAATGGGCATTATCGATACAATCAGAAAGTACAGGGGAGGATGGGAGATGTCTGACAGTAATCAGGAAATTGAGAAAATTAAAATGCGACTGGAAAAACTCGAATCGCAAATGACCTTTTTACAGAGAAGCCTCGGCATAA
>CAZXIP010000106.1:3751-6849 GCA_964640755.1 uncultured Smithella sp.
CGACTGGAAAAACTCGAATCGCAAATGACCTTTTTACAGAGAAGCCTCGGCATAACAACAAACGATGCCCCGGGTTGGAAAGCTTCTCCGGAAATCATTGAACTGATAAGAAGAGGAGAAAAAATTGAAGCTATCAAAGCTTTTCGCGAGCAAACGGGTGCAAGCTTGAAAGATGCAAAAAATTTTATAGAATCTATCAAGTAAAATCAATCATCCGTTCATGCTGTCTTTATGATACAAAAGGGATCGCGACAGTATGACCGTCTATTTTATTTTTCCAGAAGCACTCTTAAACACGGAGCAATGAAGAAATTCTCCAAGTCAACAAGGTTATCAACAAAGTTGTTAAAAGGCCTGTTGATAACCTTGTTGACAGAAACACCAAATACACAAAACACGCTACTTTATACCGGATTGCGCAATGATTAAGCAATGGACTTATTATTAATTATATTAATACGTTATAAATCATGTAATGTAAATTTAATAACTTACGCTTCGAATATTGAAGTTATCAACCGCGATAAAAAATGTAATACAAAATAAAGTCAAAATCGCTTGTCATTTTAAAAAAATCTCAAAAAAATGTGCTGTTTTTGTTTTGGTCCTACCGGGCCAAGTTAAAGCATTGACGTGTAAGGGGGATAATGGTTTATTCATTTTAAGTGTAGCAGTGGGATTCGAAAACCACCTTAATCTTAGAAGTCAAAGGTGATCCGACAGATTGTTCATTTTCTACAATCGTGTGAAAGCAGAGCAATGATGCAATCTAAACAATATTATCTTACGGCCCCGTTCGAGCGCAATGCTGATCAAGATATTGAAAAGCAGCACGCTGAAAAAAGCACTCTATGGATTGCAATGAAAATCAATAAGTGGCCGCCAATCATACTTCTTCTCTGGGGTGTTTCAATCTGTATTGTCACAGGTTATTCTCTCATTCCGAAAATAGATTTTCCCGTGGATTTCTGGAACGCGGATAAACTCTACCATTTAGCAGCTTATGGGTGGCTCGCGGTTCTGCCCATGACAGGTTTTGCCGTTCGACGCACAGCAGTGCTGGCCGCGCTCTCCATGATCATTCTGGGAGTGTTGCTGGAGACAGCACAGTATTATATTCCCGGCCGCTTATTTTCATTTTTGGATATCACCTCAAATACTGCTGGAGTGTTCCTGGGGATTATATTGGGGAATTACCTTAGAAAACAGCTTTACATCGCTTGATTTGCAGATAACTTCTTTTTGATGTCAATTTTGTGGTCATGCATATGGATGTTGTTTATAACATAAAAAAGGAGGTGTTTGTGTAATTATGAGGTTAATCAAGATTTTCATTGCCATCGTGGTTTTGTTTACCCTTGTATCCTGTAGTGCCACCTACGCGCTTAATCCAAAACTGGAGATGAAAGTCCGGCTTGATCCACTACAGGGCAAGCTGTTTTCGCCGGATAAATCCGATGATTTATTTCTGATCCTATCTTTCTCCGGAGGCGGTACCCGGGCGGCGGCCCTGTCTTATGGAATTCTTGAAGCGCTTGAAAAGATAGAAATTCCGCCTTATTCAAAAAGTGTTTCAATAAAAAATAATTCTTACATCAGGCATACTCTTTATGATGAAATCGATCTGATTACCGGGGTATCCGGCGGAAGTTTCACGGCAGGATACTTTGGATTGCATGGTAAAGATGCCTTCAAGGATTTCAGGGAGAAAGTCCTTGTTAAGAATCTTCAGACAGACCTCATACACATGGTTTTAAACCCGGTAAACTTGATCCGGCTGGGGTCTCCGCGTTTCGGAAGAAGTGAAGTGGCTCAGGAATACTATGACAAAATGATTTTTCACGAGGCGACGCTCGGGGACATGGCCGGCGGGAAAGGACCTGCCGTCAACATTCTTGCCACGGATACCGATGACGGCATCATCTTCCCGTTCATTCCCAGCCAGTTCGCCCTGATCTGTTCAGATTTTGAAAAATTTCCTCTGGCTCGCGCCGTGGCAGCATCGGCATCTTTCCCGGGAGCATTTAGCCCGATCATCCTCAAGAACTATGCGGGAGACTGCTCATACAAGGGGCCATTCTGGCTCGCTGATGCCCTTTCAAAGCCCGATCCGGCAAGCCGTGTCTATAACACGGCATTGATGACCAAAACCTATCTTAATCAGGAGGAGAAACCATATATTCATCTGATTGACGGCGGCGTGTCGGATAACCTCGGGATCAGGAATGTCATAGAAAGCATAGCCGCCATGGGTGGCATCCGGGGAGTTATGAAAAAACAGCAGATTACGAGCGGACGTCAGCTGGTCTTTATCATCGTTGACGCTCAAACGCAGGACACGAAGCGTTGGAGGATGATGGACGAGATTCCCGGTCTGGGAGCAATTCTCGGAGCCTCGTCAACCATTATGATAAACAAGTACAATTTTGAAACCATTGATCTGCTGCGCCGTTATTGCGAGGAGTGGAAACAGGATCTGGAGAAAGCCGGAAATAAAAATATTGAAATTTACATTGTGCATGTATCTTTTGATGCGCTTACCGATAAAGAGGAGAGGGAATATTTCCAGTCCGTTAAAACGGCACTTGCCCTGCCTGAAGATCAGGTGGATAAATTGCGTAAAGTAGCCGGGGAAATTCTATTTGCGCAGGAACCATTCGTAAAATTGGTGAAGGATCTCGGGGGAAGGATACCGGAAAATGAATGAACGCGGCGAGTTTTCGGTTATTAAACCATCGGCCATGTCGCTGTACTTTTAATATCCGGTCATGGACATTTCGCCTGTGTTACGATCAATTCTAACGGTAAAATTCAGCGGTTCTGCTTCACAGCGGTTTGTGCAGTATCGATGAACACCGGTGAAGACAGCCGTATATGTGCTATTCTCGTCTTTTTCGCCAATCAGGCAAAGTTCCGACTCCAGATGCCAGTAAGTTGTAATAATCTGGGCATCCAGCAGAAATCTTACCAGTCGTCTTGGTGAGAGCGGTAGGAAGGATGTATCCAGAAATCTGCCGACAGTTTTTACGCTGTCAGCCGGAATTCTTGTTGCGTCCACTTTTTCCAGGGCAGAAAAATACCTGCTGTTGATGACAATT
>CAZXIP010000107.1:0-6797 GCA_964640755.1 uncultured Smithella sp.
ACATATGGAAGGATAAGAAATCCGGCGATGCCGATGATTGCTGCAAAAATAATGATGATGGCAAGAATTTTTTTTGCAATTTTCATATTGACCGAATCCTTTTTAAAAAATTTCTCATGGTCTTTCCGGATCAGGATTTTACCGGTACAGGAGAAAAAGCAGCGCGAAGTCCATTTGCCATAAAGACCATTTCATTATGGTGGTTCATTGTAGTTCAATTTCGATGAAATAACATTTTCGTTTCATCTATTTGTGACATTAAAAAACGTACCGAATGATTAAATGTTTTGTAAAATTGAGTATTTGTTATTTTATTTCATTTTTCATGAAAAAACCAAAAATGAAATAAAATAACCATTTCACCCTGAAACGTTATTTTGTTTCATAGTGCCCCTGTGTATTGACAGGCCTATGCTTGTCGAATACAAGTGCCACGTGATAAATTATATTTATAAAAAATGCCATAATGTCCTGTGATGGATCATGGGCGCCTGCAATAACGATAACATTTATAACACAGGGACATTGCCGGCATAACATTTTGCAGACGTATGAAATTAATAGTTCATTTTGGACGGAGAATCAATCAAAAAAGGGTTTTTTCATGCAGGAAACCTGTGGGCATGGTTTGAAGCGATTGTCAGGTCGAATGGAGAACATATCGTTCTCGGATCCCTATCACATTTTATGAGGTTAAAGATCAGCATGGTTAATGAAACTGAAAAGCAGTTCAATTATGAAGAGCAAACAACTTTTGCTGCTGATGTGCTTCCCGAAAAGAATAGCGCGGGGATAACCGATTGGAAAGAATCAAAAGATATTCAATACATTGTTGATCACGCTTTTGAAGCATTCTGGCAGGTGGACATGGATTTCAAAATTACGTTTACCAATGCGGCGTGCGGAGCCGTTACCGGCGGATTTAAAAGTGAAGATTTTATCGGCCGGTCTCTTATGGAATTTCTGTCTCCGGAAAGTATTGAGAAGATGCATAAAGGCAACAGGTCACGAATGAATGATGAAGCGCGTGGGGTTCAAACAGCACTTGCTTTTTATGAGCTTCAGATGAAGAGGAAGGACGGCGCGTATTGCTGGGTAGGCATCAGCTCCAGCCCGATACGCGACCGGAGCGGAAAGGTGATCGGATATCAGGGTATTCTGCGCGACATCAGCGGTTTCAAAAAACAGGAAACCAGCCGGAAACAATATGAAGAAGCATTTAACAAAGCGGAAAAAATGTCCCGTTTGATGAATATTACCAATGGTGTTGCCCGTGAACTAAATTATCTCATGGGCGGTATTCTCGCTCACGGAGAGAGCCTGCGCTCATGCGATGGTACTGGCAGCAATGCATTTCATGAACATGTCGGCAATATTATCGATTCAGGTGAGAGGGTGGTTACCTTTATCCAGGATCTTTTGGCCGTTTTCCGTAAGGACGAAGAGAACCGCCAGCACATCAATATAAATGAAAGAGTGCTGGCCTGCCTGAAAAAAAAGGAACTGCAAAAATTATCCGAAAGGTATCCTGGTGTAGCGTTGAAAATGGATTTTGAGCCTTCCCTGCAAAACGTGAAGGCTTCACTGACTCAACTGGATAAATCGATTCTGGATCTTTTGTCCATTTCATTTCAGCAGGCCCAACCAGCCGGCGTGATTTCGATTTCCACAAGAACAGTCTATCTTGGTTGTCCGGCTCGGTATGAGGATAACCTGCTGGAAGGTGAATATGTGGTCTTATCGATCAGCAGTACGGGCGACGGACTTGATGATGAAGAGGTCGGGCGTGTTTTTGAACCTTTTTATGCAAAAAAAATCATGAAAAAGAGTGCTACAGGTCTCGAATTGTCCATTGTCCGCGAAGTGGTCAGGGATCATAATGGATTTGTTGATGCTTACAGTAAAATTGGCTGCGGCGTTTCATTTGTAATGTATCTGCCGGTTTCGCGTGAAGATTGCGGAGATATCAAGCACAGGGGGAATTCCGCCAGCCCGGCTTTGATGAATTGATCTTTGCTGATAACTGTATGGTGGCACCAGGTGGGGGGTGCCATGCGATTATCCGGCAGATAGCATGGCTCAGGTAACTGCCGGTTCCTCAAAAAAAATCCGTGCGTCAACGATGCTGGCGCCTTGACCATCCGGGTGAACAATAACAGGATTCAGGTCAATTTCTGTAATCTCAGGGCAGGCGGCAAGCAGTGCGGATGTCCGGCAAATGATATTGATCAGCGCCTGACAGTCCGCGGGTTTTTTCCCTCTGGCGCCCTGAAGCAGCGGATAGGCTTTCAGCTCTTTCATCATTGCGGATGCTTCATTGGGTGTTACCGGTGCCAGACGGATGGAAGTATCCTTGAATATCTCGATAAAAATTCCCCCCAGACCTGCCACAATAACGGATCCGAAAGCCGGATCACGACGTCCCCCGACAAAGCATTCAATGCCCGCGGGCGCCATCTCCTGAAGCAGGTATCCGTCGATCGCCGGCGGGTTTGCCAGTTTCTGCATTTTTTCTTTCATCGTGGCGAGGGTTTCGGTCAGCTGTTTCTTATTCCTGATGTTTACTGCCACACCCCCCACGTCGGATTTATGCGATGCGTCCCGTGAGACAAGCTTTACGGCCAGCGGATAACGCAGGGGGATTTTCCCCGGTACGATTTCGTTTTTGATCAGCATGTCTTTCACCGGTTGCAGACCGGCCGCGGCACAAATCGTCAAAGCTTCATCTGTCAGCGCGATACGCCGTTCATGAACACAGCGGGACCGAATCGTTTTTACCATATCCAGATCCAGCCTATAGTCCGGCAGTTTGCCCCGGCCGTCACGAAGTGTTTTCAGCTCGTAATAGGTTCGTGATACATGGAGCGCTGTGGCTGCTTCCAGCGGGGATGTGAAAATGGGAAAGGGTTGACTCTGCTGGATTTTCAGAAGTTCTTCACGGTCGGAAATCATGGTCAAACAAACCGGTTTGGCATATTTTGCAACCAGCTTTTCCACGCCGGCCAGGAAGGTGCGGGACATCTCTCCTTCAAAATCCGAAGAGTACAGGTGATTGAATAAGACACCGTCATAGTTTTCCAGTTTGAGGGCTTCTTCGAGAATATCCGTAAAAATGGTGTAGTCAAAGATCTCACCCAGATCCAGCGGGTTCTGATGGGCGATCACACGCGTCTTGTAGATGGTTTTAAGTTTTTCAATAAAGGACGGCGGGAAGGGAACCATTTCAAAACCATATTTCGCGCAGGCATCGGCTGTCAGCACCGCATGACCGCCGGAACGTGACAACACCGCCACGCGATGTCCCTTCATCAAAGGCATGCGGACAACTTTGATGGCGTTGATAAATTGCAGTTCATCATCAACACGAATAACCGCCGCCTGCCTGAAGGCACCGTCAACGACGCTGTCGTCGCTGGAAAGCGCCGTCGTATGGGACTGGGCAATCTTCGCACTGATGGGTGAACGGTTTGATTTTTGTATAACGATAGGTTTGTCACACCCCCGGGCCAGGTCGAAAAATTCCCGTCCTCTCTTGAAACCTTCAAGATACATCGCGATGATGTCCGTCTTCGGATCTTTAATGAAATAGTCCAGAAAGTGGGCCTCATCAAGCTGGAGTTTGTTTCCGGTTGCTGCGAACTTGCCGGGTTTGATGCCGTAACCGGCCACTGCGCGCAGATAAGAGCCGCCCACACCGCCGCTTTGCGAAATGAGCCCCAGCCTGCCGCCTGTCGGGATATTCTTGAAAAAGGCAAACGGCATCATCATTTTCATGTCGAAGTTTACCGTTCCCACACAGTTGGGACCGATGACCTTCATGTTGTATTTTTTTGCAACGGCCAGAACATCATATTCCAGGGTATGATCGCCGTGTGAGTATTCGCTGAAACCGCCGGATTCGATAACGACATGCGTAATACCTTTTTCTCCGCATTCCCTCATCAGGCCGGGTACCGTTTTGGCAGGCGTCAGAAAAATGGCAACGTCCGGCGTTTCAGGAAGATCGGCTACGCTTGTGTAAATATGAATGCCATTCACGTCGCCCTCCTGAGAGCCGACGCCGTATAGATTTCCTTCATAGCCGACCTGTTTATTGTTGAGTAAAACGATTTGTCCCAGATTCATTTTGGTGGCGGATGCGCCGAAAACGACAATACTGCAGGGGCTGAAAAACTTTTCCATCCGATCGCTCCTTTCGCCCGGCAGTCAAAAGAACAAAGCCGCAGAGCGTCATATCTTTTTGTGTGGCCGGACCCGTGGCTTTATAGAATAGGCGGGCGGATCGTGTCAAGTGTAAATCGCGGGAAGTTGCGAGTCGGGGGGGAAACAGCATCCATTTGTTTGTTTTGACGTGCGCCGGTTCCTGCTTCCTTTGACCATTCCTCTCCGGTTTACATCTTCTGCAGACCATTTCAAAAGAAGTGTTTGACTTCTTTGTTAAAGCCAATATAATTAAATTGTATTGCATTCAAACAGAATCTAACATTGCAGCCGGTCCAGTTGTGGAAAGCCAATCAATCATGTCATTTTTCAATGCGTGGTATAGGGTGAAATCATGAAGAAGAGGCAGCAATCGAATGATGATCTGGTTTCTGAAATCAAGAAGCTGCGCCAGAAGCTCAAAGAGATCCGTCAATCGGAAATTAAAAGGAAACGTGCGGAAAATGAGCTCAAGGAAAACGAGCAGAGGCTGCACAGTGTCATCGGTGGTTTGCCGATTCCCGCTTTTGTGATCGATAAAAATCACCGGATTCTCTACTGGAACAAGGCCCTGGAAGAACTTACCAAAATAAAAGCCGAAGACGTTATCGGTACATCACAGCACTGGCGGGCATTTTACAGCAGCAAACGTCCCTGCATGGCAGACCTTCTGGTCAATCGCGGCCAGGACAAGATCTCCAAATGGTATGCTGGGAAATATGTGAAGTCCAAACTGCTGGAGGAGGCCTATGAAGCCATCGATTTTTTCCCCGAACTTGGACATCAGGGTAAATGGCTGCGATTTACAGCGGCCATTATCCGCAATTCAAGCAATGACCTGATCGGGGCCATCGAAACTCTGGAAGATATCAGCCGCCGGAAAAAAGCAAAAATGCTGCTGGTGAAAGCACACCGGGAACTGGAAGAACGGGTCAAGACCAGAACCTCCGAACTTGCCCGGGCCAATGAGGCCCTGCTGAACGAACTGATGGAACGTCACCGGACGCAGAAGGCCCTTAAACAGACCACCGATCATCTGTCCCTGCTTCTGGAATCCCTGCCTATTATTTCTTACACACGAAAAGCAGATGGTGATTTTGCTATCACTTTTGTAAGCAGTACCATCGAAGAGATCACCGGCTATCCGCCACAATGCTTTATTGACGATGAAAATTTCTGGATAGACCATGTTCACGTTGATGACCGGGCGCGTGTCATTGAAGGTCTGCAAATCGAGCACGAGAAAGGAACTCACCGCTACAGCTACCGATTCCGGGTGATGGATGATTCCTATCGCTGGTTTTCGGATTACTGGCGGATTGTTCAGCTTCCGGCAGGATCGACCAGCTATATTGTCGGCGCATGGCAGGATGTCACCGAGGACAAAAAAATCCGACAGGAAGGAGAGCTGAGGCTCCAGCAGATGATTCAGACGCACAAACTGACTGCGCTGGGCGAGGTGGTTGCGGGCGTCGCCCATGAGATCAACAACCCTGTCAGTTTTATCGCGTACAATGTTCCAATCCTGGAACAAATCTGGAACACAGTGGAAACCATTCTGGCCCGCAGTGCTTCACACCATTCCGACTGGGAAAAAAGAGGCCTGTCCTATGAGGAAGTATGCAGTAACATGCGCGAGATCATCCAGGCATTTAAAATCGGCGCCAACCGCATCAGCCGGGTGATCACGAGCTTGAAGGAATTTTCCCGTTCCGATGAAACTGTGCAGAAAAAAATGGTCGCCGTTCCGGATGTGATTGCAGGCGCGCTGGTCATCGTCGGAGCGCAGATCAGAAGAAATGTATCCAGAATCGATCAGACGATCGCCAAAAAAATTCCTCCGATTCACGGACATTTCCAGAAAATCGAGCAGGTGATTGCCAATCTGCTGATTAACGCGCACCAGGCGATACCTCAGGGGCAAAAAGGGGTCATCAGCATCCGCTGCCGTTACATTGACCGATTGAAATCAGTGGTCGTTGATATTGAAGACAATGGAAAAGGAATTGACCGCAAGACCATGGAACATATTTTTGATCCCTTTTTTACAACCAGGCGGGAACTTGACGGCACCGGCCTGGGGCTTTCCATATCTTACGGACTGATCAAGGAACATCAGGGCACCATCAGCGTGCTCTCGCGTCCCGGAAAAGGCAGCCGGTTTTCAATTTATCTGCCTGTGGAGGGTAACGTCAACCTCAGCCTGTATCCGTCCATCCTTTGCATTGACCATAATGTGAAGTATCTGAAAGAGCTCAAAGCCAATTTTTTGGACGCGGTGATCTGGCGTTCGGAATCTAAAGACAAGGCGGGGGATATTCTCGCTTTTTTAGAGGATAATCCGGAAGTGGATATGATTGTTTCCGAAGTCCATTTAAAAGGATTCAGCGCATGGGACCTTATGGATAAAATTAAAACAAAATATCCCCTGCTGCCGGTCATTCTCTACTCGGCCGACCGCCAGGCGCTCAAGGCGCCATCCCAGATCAGGACGACGCCGGATTGTGCGCTCCAGAAGCCTTTTGCCATCGATAAGCTCCAGAAGGTTATCCATGAAATAGGGAGACAACAGCTATGAAGATATTGATTGTCGATGA
>CAZXIP010000108.1:0-6705 GCA_964640755.1 uncultured Smithella sp.
CTGAGCTTCCGTGGAAAGCTTTTGCAATGGGCACATCCGGAGCCGGTCTTCTGGTTTTGATCATGAACATTTTGTGGCCGTTGCCTCTTTCCACTATGGCGGCGCTTCTGGCCATTGTCATTATGCTTGCGGCAGGCGCGGGGTTTGCCCTGTTATGCGTTTTTGTTCCTGATTTTGCCCGACTCTTTCTTCATGCTCATCGCGCGGAAGCGGAAACGATGCAATACGCCAGGTCTTTTTTTCTGTCGCATGAACTGTTCGGAACGCCCCGGCGCAGGGCGGTTTTACTGATGGTTAGCCTTTTTGAACGGCGGATTGTGGTGCTTCCCGATGTGGGGCTTAGCCTGAAAGTGAATCAGGACGCCACGGAGAAAATCATTGCGCACATGCGCGTTTACCTGAATTCCGGCCAGACTGCCCGAGCGCTGGAGGCAGGCTTGAAGAAACTGGAAGAGCTAATCCTCTCTGACAGATCAACTCATGATCTGCCTAATGTGATCGAGGAGAGGGGCGCATGAGAAATAAATCCATTCTCTTTATGATGATTGCTTTCGCTCTGGCCGCTTTGCCGGCTTTCGCTGTTGAAGTCCCCTTTCTTACAGGACGCGTAACCGATAACGCTCAAATTCTTTCCGATGAGACACGCAAAACCATTACTGCCAATCTGAAAGCCCATGAAGAAAAAACCACCAACCAGATTGCTGTGCTGACAGTGCCGACACTCGAAGGTGTCTCGATCGAAGAATATGCAACGGCAGCGTTTAACACATGGAAGCTGGGACAAAAAGGCAAAGACAACGGCATTTTGTTAATCGTGGCTCCCAAAGACAGGAAGATGCGCATCGAGGTGGGGTACGGCCTGGAAGGCACTATGACCGATGGCATCGCAGGAAGCATTATCCGTAATGTCATGACCCCTCTTTTTAAAAGCAACGACTATGACAAAGGCATTGATAAAGGCGTTCGGGCAATGATCAATGTGCTGGAAGGCGGTCAAGCGCCCATTGAAACAGGCGGAACCGGAGCGGAAGTTAAAAAAACATCAGCCCTGGATCTGGAAGTGGCGGATATATCCATTACGGAAAAAATTTTATTTGGTGCTTTTATCTTCGGCATAATAGGGCTCTTTACGGCAATAGGGATTTTAACGCCCGGAATGGGCTGGTTTCTTTATTTCTTCCTGATTCCTTTCTGGGCAACATTTCCCATCGTCGTTCTGGGGACGACCGGCACACTTTACCTTCTCATAACCTATGTTGTTGGATTCCCCATTGCCAAACTGATTCTGTCACGAACTGACTGGTACGAAAAAGCCCGGAAAGATTTGAAGACCAAGGGCAGCGCCAGCATCGGCGGATTTACGGTTGGATCCGGGGGCTCCGGCGGTTCCTGGAGTTCCGGCGGTTCAAGCTTTTCCGGCGGAGGCGGTTCGTCCGGCGGGGGCGGGGCATCGGGAAGCTGGTAGATAATATCGCAACAATATTTCTTAAAACAAAATATTCAGGACAGCAGGTGTATGAATTGTCTGAAAAACGTACTTGCTAAAAAAGAAATCGTCATCCTTGGCAAGGATGCTTTCTTGCAATCCACAATAAATGCGGTAGGATATTTTCCTGTTTAAAAAAATGAATAGTGTCATTGATGCATTTATATCATCGAAAAAAGAGAAGTTCGTATACCAATATTTCTATCTTTAACACAAAATCAAAAGGAGGCTTTCATGAATGCCGGAATCACTTATTCCACCTGCGGTTTTTGTTCAACAGGGTGCAATTTTCGAGTTACTACCGGCGCCAGCGGTGAAATCAAAGTGGCCCCCAACCCGGATTATCCTGTCAACAAGGGTACATCCTGCCCCAAAGGGTTTTTGCACCTGGAGCCTCTGAAGGCGACAGATCGTGCGACGACCCCCCTCCTTAAAAATGATACAGGGGATCTGGAACCGGTTGGTTGGAATGTGGCCCTTGACGCCTTTGTAAATAACTTCAAGGGGATTCAGAAGAAATACGGCAAGGAATCGGTAGCTTTTCTCGGAACGGGACAGCTGCCGACCGAGGAACTTGCCTTTCTCGGTTGTCTGGCCAAGTTCGGCATGGGCCTTGTTCACGGGGATGGAAACACACGCCAGTGTATGGCAACAGCGGCCAAGGCTTACAAGCTTTCCTTCGGATTTGATGCCCCTCCCTTCACCTATCAAGATTATGAAGCATCCGATGTCCTGGTCTTCATCGGGTCCAATCCGATCATCGCCCATCCGGTCATGTGGAATCGCGTTAAGAAGAATACAAGCGCGCCTAAGATACTTCTCATTGATCCCAGAAATACGGAAACCGCGGGGAAAGCGACACACCACTATCCCATTTCCCCCGATTCCCTCTTGACCCTTCTTTATGGCATTGCCCATATTCTGATTTCAAACGACTGGCTGGATAAAACCTATATTGAAAAACACACCACGGGTTTTGAGGCCTTCAAACAGCATGTGGTCGCATTTGTTCCGGCCATGGTTAGTGAAAAGACCGGCCTTGACCAGCAAGAAATCCTTAACTTGGCAGAAATCATTCATAAGGGCCAGCGGGTTTCCTTCTGGTGGACCATGGGCGTCAACCAGAACTATCAGGCGGTTGCCTGCGCCCAGGCAATCATCAATCTCGCCCTCATGACGGGCAACATCGGCCGACCGGGAACGGGCGCCAATTCCATCACCGGACAGGCGAACGCCATGGGATCGCGCCTCTTCAGCAACACAACCAACTTGTTTGGCGGTTATGATTTTCTGAATCCGGAACATCGTCAGAAAGTCGCCGGCATTCTGGGAATCGACGTGGGTCTGATCCCGGACAGAAACAGTCTGGCCTATGACCAGATCCTGAAAGGCGTCCAAAAAGGTGAGATCAAGGGCCTCTGGATCATTTGCTCCAATCCTTTTCATTCTTGGATTAACAGGAGCTGGCTCAGGAAGACGTTGAAGAATCTTGACTATCTTGTTGTGCAGGACATGTACGGTGACACGGACACGACAAGACAGGCGAATCTGGTCCTTCCGGCCGGCGCCTGCGGCGAAAAGGAGGGGACGTTCATCAATTCGGAACGGCGAATCGGTGTCATCCGGAAGATCGTAGATCCGCCAGGGGATGCGCTTTCGGACTTCGAGATTTTCAGGAGAATAGCTGTGGCTTGGGGTTGCGGTGATCTCTTCAAAGACTGGACAACGCCTGCCGCCGTCTTTGAGATCATGAAACGTGTCTCAAAGGGCCAGCCCTGTGACATCAGCGGCATCACCGACTATGACATGATAGAAATAAACGGTGGTATTCAGTGGCCGTGTCCGGAGGGACTGGATTCATTCGCCCAGGAACGCCGTTTATATGAGGACGGACGATATTTCCACGACGACGGGAAAGCCAGATTTTCTTTCACCGAGATCGAACCACCACCTGAACCGACGGACGCAGCATATCCCTTCGTGCTGCTGACCGGACGGGGTACAGTCGTGCAATGGCATACGCAAACCCGGACGGACAAGGTAGATATGCTGAGAAAGATGCATCCTCCGGAGGTTTATATTGATATCCACACAAGCGATGCCGCCAGGCTGGGTATTGAACACGAGAAGTGGACAATCGTGCGCTCCCGGCGTGGAGAGATTCGGGCCAAAGCATTCGTGGGAGACAAGGTGCGACCGGGAAATGTCTTCATGCCCATGCACTATTTCGAGACAAACGAACTGACCTTTCCCCATTTCGATCCTGTCTCGCGTGAGCCGTCCTTCAAATACGCTGCCGTCAACATCCAGCCGGCTTGAGGGAAGAAAAGGATGTCTATGGACCTATCAAAACATGGAGTGCGTGTTCTCATTCTGTCCATGGTGGCAATGGTATTCTGCTTTACGGTCTGGGTTTCTCTGTCGCCGATTGCCAAACAGTTTCAGCTGATCTATGGATTAAGCCTTTCTCAAAAAGCAATGCTCATTTCCATTCCGATGCTGATGGGTTCGATCATGCGCATACCCCTTGGCATTCTGACGGACAGGATCGGCGGCAGGAAAGTTTTTACAGCGCTCATGCTGTTTATGGTTATCCCCACCCTTGGCGTGAGTTTTACGTCAAGTTTTTCAGGCTTGGTTTTCTGGGCTTTCTTCATGGGCATGGCCGGTACCAGTTTTGCCGTGGGCATTGCCTATGTCTCGAAGTTTTTCCCGCCTCATCAGCAAGGACTGGTTCTCGGCATCGTGGCGCTGGGAAACTTCGGTACTGCCGTGGCCAGTTTTACGGTACCTTCTCTCGCCGAGAGTTTCGGCATTCAAAACAGTTTCTGGATACTGGCCATCCTGATGTTCGTGATGGCTGTTGTATTTTGGATCGGCACCGTTGAAATGCCCCTCCCCAAGGAGAAAAAGACCCTGATGCAGAGCTTGGTGATACTGAAATACATGCATACATGGTTTCTTGCCTTGCTCTACTTTATCACATTCGGCGTATTCATGTTTTTCGCCATTTATCTGCCCACTTTTCTGCAGGATCTGTTTGCCGTCACCATGGTCAAGGCCGGCGTCTTGACCGCCGTGTTTTTATCTGTCGCCACCTTGTGTCGACCCGTCGGTGGATGGTTGGCAGATAAGCTGGGGGCGGGAAAGGTGCTCGTTGTCGTTTATGCGATGGTCATTACCACGACATTATTCCTGGCTTTTGGCGCACAGACACCAGCTCCGTTTCTATTTATCAGCTATGTCCTGTCCTTTTTCCTCGGCCTTGGGAACGGTGCCGTCTTCAAGCTCGTGCCGGCGATCTTTCCCCAGCAGACAGGCGCGGTTACAGGTATTGTCGGTGCTATAGGAGGATTGGGCGGCTTTGGCTTGCCGTTGGTTTTCGGAAATATCAAGGCTACGACGGGCTTTTACCAGAATGGTTTTCTCTTCGTTTCGGCCCTGGCCCTGTGCTGCCTGGTTATCACCCTTCGGCGGTATTTAAGAGAAACTGCACCAGCCGTAGTCAACCCTTAACGCTGCCGTCCTGAAGCAAATGGGTTGATAATTTTCTTTATATTGTAGATTTCAACCGAAAATCGTGATAATAAAAATCAAAACATAAAGGCAGTTGACAGAGTTCTATCCTGTGTAATCATGCTGGAGGAAAATATGGACTGGATCCGAGATGACCTCGTTCTTAAAAAGAGCGGGGTTTTTTTGTAACTGAGGCAACGATCTGAGCTGAAGATTTATCGAAGTAATCTTCAGCCTGAGTAAAGTGACGATAATGAGTTATGATTAACAGTAAGCATAATTGAAATTCAGCATTTTGAGGGGCAATATTTTCTTTTAGCCACACATGAAGGGGCATATTGAATGAGCAAAGTTTTATTTCTTACCCACCCGACCATAGGGCACTTGAACAGCCTTCTTGCTATTGCTTTGAAGATGAGGGAGAATGGGCACGACATTCAATTCATTGTCCCTGGGTCAAACCTCGCTGACCCGAGGATCAAGATGTTCAAGGTTTTTTATAATGGGAAAATCGTCCCTGTGAAAATCCGTTCGCAAGGCATCAGGGTACATCTTCTTTTTCCACCTCTTCCATACATCTACCTTGCAGCTCTCATTCCGACAAAAAAGAGATTTGAAGAAACAATAACCGCGACTCAATTCTTTAGCTCTGGAATTGAAAGTTTTACAAGACGTATAAATAGGCTTGTGAAGAAACTTAAGCCCGATATGATTGTCTCAGATTTTTTCTTTTATTCAGCGCCGCTCGTTGCAGAGTTGAATAATTTGCCTTACATAGCGATCTATCATAGTGGGCTCCCCTTTGGAGGGAAAGGTGTGCCGCCATTCGGCAGTGGACTTCCAGTTTCCACTCAGGATACACACCCTAAAAGAATATTCAGAGAAAAAGAGCAGGAATTATCCAAGAGACTTATTACCACTGTCAACCGGGCAAGGAAGGCATTTTCACTCAAACCTATTAACTTTGATTTGCTTAAGATGCCTCATTCACCATGGTTAAATCTTGTAGTAACTCATGAAGCTATTGATATACCCCGTTATCACTTAGGTTCCAACACAGTGTATGTCGGGCCTATATTCATGAACATGGGGATTGACAGATCTTCTTTTCCCTATGACGACTTACGAGAGGATAAATACAAGATCTATGTTTCACTAGGTACTGTATTCAACGATAAGCCCAAGATCTACGAAGATATTATTAGATCCCTCCAAGAGAATCCTCATTACCAAATTATTGTGAGTGCTGGTGGGGCCTATGATAAGGTTTCCAGAAAACGCTATAATTCGAATGTAATGCTTTTTCAATCAGTACCACAGGCCGAACTATTGAACCGAATAGATCTTGTAGTCAGTCACGGTGGGAATAACACTCTGAATGAAACGCTCTATTATGGGAAGCCTGTTATTGTCCTTCCAGTTGGAGGAGAGCAGCATGACAATGCATCCAGAATAGAGTTTCATGGCCTGGGTTATCGTATCGACATGGCCTTGCTTAACGCTGGGACTCTCTGCAATGTGGTGGAGGGGCTTAGGAAAGACACAGAACTAAACCAAAGGCTTAAGAAAGTAAGTAATCAGCTCATCGAATCGGATGGGGCAACCGCTTCAGTAAGTTTAATTGAGTGGGTTATGGAAAACAAAAAGCCTTTTACTAAAAAAAGTGAGTTGCCCTTGACCATAACGAGAGACAGCCTACCTCT
>CAZXIP010000109.1:0-6641 GCA_964640755.1 uncultured Smithella sp.
CACATGTCTTGATTTCTTCATTATGATAGTTGAAAAAAAGGCAGGGTCATCCGGCCGAGCCGATCGCTTAACGTGTTGAAAACGGCCATATAATGATGCGAAAAGCCTCTAATTCCTTTTGGTTAGAGGCTTTTTCTTTCAGAGAAAATATCTTCATGATAGGGAAAATCATTCAACTATCTATAATTATATGCCTTTCTTTTATGTCATAACGGTATTTTCAACACGTTAAGCGATCGGCTCGTCATCCGGCTCTGCCCTTTATTATTTCAACAGGGCTTGTTTTGATTCATCATTGTCATATCGCCTTATCCCGTCTCATTTATGCGTCAGCCTGTTCAGTTCCAGCGCCCGCCTCATGATTAACTTTGCTGACTGGAGACCGGTTTCGTCACTTTCGATCCCGGGCTTTTCATAAAGATCGAAGTCACCTGATCCCCGGGAGCTGGCATGGGCCGATGCGCCAAGGGGGCTTATACCCTTATGAACACTGGCCGGAATCATTTCCAGCGTCAGAAAAGCGAGGATGTGCGTCAAATGCGTGGTTTCAATGCCGCCCTGACGTAGCCAGGATACAGCCATGCTCACCCCGATTTTATTTTTCATCCGACCCGCTGTCAGATTGCCGAAAACAAACACCCGGAACCGGTCAATCAACGCGGCCATCCGCGCGGACGTACGCATGAAATACACGGGACTGGCCAGCACGATGATATCAGCCGCCTCGGCTTTTTCAAAGACGGATTGGGCGTCATCCTTCAGAGAGCAATATTTACCCGGCCTCTGTTTGGTGAGACAAAAATTGCAGTGGATGCAATCCTTAATTTTCAGACCGGAAAGATGAACGGTTTCTTGTTGGATTTTTTTTGCAGGCACTCCCTTCATCGCAAGGCTAAGCAACGTTTCAACATTGCCTTTTTTCACCGGCGATCCGGAAATGCCAAGAATTCTGCACGTCATGGTTTGTCTCTTTCATCATGCTTCACAAAAATGAGTTTGCCTGTGTCAAAACCCAGGGATGACGCCCTGGAAATCAACAGGTCCCTGACGTCTTTATCCAGTTCGGGACTTCGGGCCAGGATCCACAGATAGGATTTGTCGGGTCCACAGACCAGCGCATAAGAATAATCCTGCTGATCCAGCTCCAGAATCACGTAAGACCCATAAAATGGTCCCAAAAAAGAGACTTTTAAAAATCCCTGATCGGGCCCATTAACAAAATACGCCTTCCCTTCGGCTTCTTTCCATTTGCCTTTGCCGGCCAGGTAACCGCGGTTCAGGACACGGACACCGCCATCTTCACGCAGGCTGTACTCGGCCGACACACGGGTTAAACCCCTCTCAAAAGAATGATCCAGCCTCGCAATTTCATACCACTTTCCCAGGTACCGCTCGATCTGGAAATGATCCACCGGCTTCAGGCCATCCGGTATTCCGACACAGCCCACGATTAATAAAGATAGAATATTGATTATTTTTTTCATGTTCAGATCGTCCACCCCCTTTACAATTCAGTGCCGATGGCTTAAAGTATCCCAAAACACTGCAAAATCAAAGGGGGAAATATGAAGTTAAGTGAATATTTTGATCAGGCGGAGGGATTCGGTGTTCTTTCAACTGCCGATCAAAACGGTAAAGTTGATGCGGCTGTCTATGGCAGGCCACACTTTATGGATGAAGAAACGGTCATCTTTATTGCCGCTGATAAGCTGACTCACGCCAATCTGCAGGTGAACCCCCATGCAGTCTACATTTTCAAGGAAGCAGGACATTATGAAGGCCGCAGACTTTATATCACGAAGCTCCGCGAAGAAAAAGACAGCCCCTTGATTGAGGAATTGCGCCGGAAGAAACACCCCGGGCAGGAAGGACGATCCAAGAGCGGCTCTAAGTTTCTGATTTATTTTCATTTGGATAAAGTGCTGCCGCTCATTGGCGGCGGGGAATAATCAGGCAATTATATTTTAATCTCGCTCACGTAAAAGAGAGGCATCGTTCAGAAGAATTTCTGGGGAGGAGGGAACAACACATGAAAATTTTCATGACCGGCGGAACAGGTTTTGTCGGAACATTTCTGACCGATCGGCTTATCCGGGAAGGTCATCATGTTACGATCCTCACGCAGGCGATAACCGGAAGAGAATTAAAAAAACCCGGCCTCTCCTATCTGACGGGTGATCCGAACAGCAGGGGTAAATGGCAGGAAGCCGTTCGTGATCACGACGTCATCGTCAATCTTGCCGGCGCTTCCATATTCAGCCGCTGGACACAACAGCAGAAAACCATTCTCCGCACGAGCCGTGTCAATACGACGAGGCATCTGGTCGAAGCTCTGCCGGATGATGCAAAGCACATCGCTTTTTTCAGCACATCTGCTGTGGGATATTACGGATTTCATGAAGACGAAGAACTTACTGAATCATCGCCTGCAGGTAATGATTTTCTGGCTCAGCTGGCCCATGAATGGGAAGAGGAAGCTTTACGGGCGCGTGGAAAAAGTGCGCGCGTTGTCATTACCCGCTTCGGCATTGTACTGGGTCCAAACGGAGGAGCGCTGGGGCAAATGATTCCCCTGTTTAAATTTTTTCTGGGCGGTCCGCTGGGAAACGGGCGCCAGTGGTTTTCCTGGGTCCATATTCATGATCTGGCGGAAGCGTTTGTTTTCCTGCTTAAACACAGAGAAGTATCCGGTGCAGTGAATCTGTGTTCCCCCCGGCCTGTCCGTAACAGGGATCTCGGAAAAGCTATCGGCAAAGTATTACACCGTCCTTCCTTTATGCCCGCGCCGGGCTTTATGATCAAACTGATTCTCGGCGAATTCGGTTCCGTCCTGCTCAAAGGGCAGAGAGTGATTCCCCGCCGCCTGCTTGATTCCGGGTTTCAGTTTCAATATCCGGGAATCGATGAGGCACTGAACAATATTATCGTTCGTTAGCAGACACAGGACTTCCAGGACGTTCATCATGGCCTGATTTCTGTTGACAGGAAAAATCGTTGTTCCTATACTCATTAAGTAATAAATAAATTATCAGGGATTGATCAGGGACACATCCGATGAAGTTTTTGCCTGCGGTCGTCAGCACAATATCGGGAAGCAAGATCGTCAAAGCCAATATCGGCATGCTGGTCAAGTATCTGGTGGTCATCGCAGCGTTGATCACCTTTTACAGCATTCTTTTTCATTATCTGATGGACCTGGAAGGGCAGGAGCATTCCTGGATTACAGGATTTTACTGGACGCTGACGGTAATGTCCACCCTGGGTTTCGGAGATATTACGTTCACCAGCGACATCGGCCGTGCTTTTTCCATTATTGTTCTGTTGTCAGGCGTTATTCTGCTTTTAATCCTTCTTCCCTTTGTCTTCATCAAGTTCTTTTTTGCCCCCTGGATGGACGCGCAGGCAAGAAGCCGCGCCCCTCGCGAACTTCCGCCGGACACCCGTAATCATGTGATCATCACCAATTACGATCCGGTAACCTCATCTCTGGTGGAAAAGCTCACAAGCTACAAAAAGGATTACGTGGTTGTGGTTGACGAATTACAGCAGGCGCTGGAACTATACGACAAGAATATCCGGGTGGCTGTCGGCGATATTGACGACCCCAAAACTTATTCAAATCTTCGTGCTCAGAATGCGGCGCTGATTGTAGCCACCAACAGCGACCAGATGAACACAAACATAACACTGACCCTGCGGGAAGAATTTGAACACCTGCCGATCGTCACTACCGCAGAGTCGCCTCATTCCGTGGACATCCTGCAGCTGGCGGGAAGCTCACGGGTATTGCAGCTCTATGACCTCCTGGGAAGTTCTCTTGCGGCATGGACGATCGCGGGCGATTGCAAAGCCAACGTGATCGGCCGTTACGAACAACTGGTCATCGCCCAGGCGCCGGTTATCGGAACGCCTCTTATCGGACAAACCCTGTCGGCAAGCCGGATTCGGGAATCCTTTGGACTTACGGTAGTGGGCATCTGGGAAAGAGGAAACTTCATTATTCCCAAGCCGGACACCGTCATCGAACGCACCAGCGTTCTTGTTTTTGCCGGAACGGAAGCTTCTGTGGCAAGTTATGATGAGGTTTATTCCTTCTATCAGATATGCAAAGTTGCCGGCGATCCGGTAATTATCGTTGGCGGCGGCCGCGTCGGTCACGCGATAGCAGCCCGATTTCAAAAAGCAGAAATTCCCTATCTCATCATCGAAAGAGCAAAGAAACGCAGTGAGGAAGACGAGCATTTTGTTTACGGGGACGCAGCGGATATTCACACGCTGGAGAAAGCCTGGTTCGAAAAAGCGCCGGCCGCTCTTATCACATCTCACGATGATGCCACTAATATTTATCTCACTAAGTATCTCAGAAGTCTGAGGCCGGACATGCAGATTCTCAGCCGCGCCAGTGAAGACCGCAATATTTCCACCCTGCATCGCGCGGGGGCCGATTTTGTCATGTCCTACGCATCGCTCGGCGCGAACGCCATTTTCAACTTCCTGATGAACGAAGAGACGCTGCTGCTGGCGGAGGGATTGAATTTTTTCCATCTGCAGGCCCCCAGATCGCTTGTCGGCAAGACTCTGGCTCAGTCGGGAATAAGGGAGAAAACAGGATGCACTGTTGTGGCATTGCAGCACAAGGGCACTGCGTTGATCAATCCGGAACCAAACCTCCAGATAGACAAGAACGACGAACTCATCCTTATCGGCACCTATGACGCGGAAAGCGCTTTCCTTGCCGAATATCCCTCATGACCTACAATCATTTTTATTGACTTGCCCCGGGTTTGCAATTAACATTACATTCTAGTTCTGTGATGCATTAAAAAAACAGTTTCGCTGACAACCAACAGCAAGGTGCAATGATTATGCTTCTTGAACGGGCCGTCAAATCATCTGTTTTCAAAATATTCATCCTGGGCATCATCGTCGGTCTGGTGATAACGATTGTCGCCGTTGCGGCCTATCACCAATCCGGCGATGCGAGATTCTGCGGGGCCTGCCACAGCATGAAACCCGTCCATCAGCAATGGAGCCTGTCCAACCATCATCAGTTTACCTGTACGGAATGTCATTTGCCGGTCACCCATATCACAGGTAAACTCACCTATAAAACCCGCGCCGGCATCAATGACTTGATCCATGAAACGGCACGCGATTACCCGGCGGGCATCGGTTTTTCCGCCCAGGGCCGTCAAATCGTCAATGGGAACTGTCTCAGGTGCCATGCATCAACCGTCGCCAATACGCCAATGGCAGAGGGAGGCGCTGATTGCGTGAAGTGTCACCGTTATCTGGTTCATGGCAGAAGCCAGGACAATGGAGGTATCAAAGTTGAAAAGTAATCATTTATTCTTAAAGGCTTTGCTGGCTGTCACCTTAATTATCTTCATTATCATTTTGGTGCGGGTATTTCTTTTGCCGCCTGCCTCCACCATAAAACTTGCCGTCATCCCGGATGCGGAATACGATCCAGCCGTTTGGGGCAAACATTATCCCCTGGAATACAAGAGCTATTTGAAGAACAGGGAAATGGCGCCTTCGCCCACCGGATTCGGCGGTTCCGTCAAAGATCAGAAATCCATAAAGGAGCCGGAGATCTTTGTCAATTTCAAGGGCATGGCTTTCAGCAAGGACTATTCTGAAGACCGGGGCCATCCCTACGCGATGGATGATTTAAAAGAAAGCAAGCGCATCGGACCTTCCACATCCGGTTCCTGCATGACCTGCAAGACGGCAAATCTGCGCGATATTTATAAAGACATGGGCTGGAATTATGCTCAAAAACCCCTTGCCGAACTGTTGCCGATGATCAAACATCCCATTGTCTGCGCCAACTGCCATGACCCGCGGACCATGAAACTGAGGGTGATCAACCCCGCCTTCATTGAAGCCATGAAAAGGCGCAATATTGACGTCACCAAAGCGTCGCGTGAAGATATGCGCAGCTATGTGTGCGGACAGTGCCACTCGGAATATTATTTTGAACCTGAAACAAAGCGCGTCGTTTTCCCCTGGGATAAAGGTTTGAATCCTTCGGATATTTACGCCTATTACAGGGAGATCCCGTTCGGATTCGACATGGACTGGCTGCACCCCGACTCGCAGGCTAAAATGCTCAAAGCTCAGCACCCGGACTTCGAATTGTCCAGCGGCGGCGTTCACAGCAGGTCCGGTGTGTCGTGCGCAGACTGCCATATGCCCTACATGCGGGAGGGCGGCCGCAAATACTCATCGCACTGGGTGACCAGTCCGATGAAACATATCCAGGCCTCCTGCCGCACCTGTCACACGCAGGACGAGCAATGGCTTCTGGAGCGGGTCAAAAAAACGCAAAACAATGTATTTCAGCTGCAGCGAATAGCGGGGCAAACGATTGCGCAGGCTCATAACGCGGTCGGTAAAGCCGGTGCGGCGTCCAAAGCAAACAGCGCCGACCTGAACAGGGCGCGGGAACTTATCCGCAATGCCCAGTGGTTATGGGATTTTATCGCGGCGGAAAACTCCATGGGATTTCATAATCCCGATCAGACACTGAACACCCTGGGTCAGTCCATCGACCTGGCTCATCAGGCAATTGCCTTAGCTAACAAAGCAGCCGGAGCAGAGCGCTGATTTCGTTATTTTGGGGCACGAGCTATTCT
>CAZXIP010000110.1:0-6630 GCA_964640755.1 uncultured Smithella sp.
TGATTGTCACTTCAGAAAAATCAATCGACGGATAATCCTTGACCAGCGGACCGGAGATAAGCTCGGCCAACGCTCCTGAATATTCCACACCGGTTGCCCCGCCGCCCACAATGACAAATGTCAGCAGGGCCTTTCTTTTATCCGCATCTGTCTCGCGCGATGCCGCTTCAAAGCAGCAGATGATATGATTTTTCAGTGCGACGGCTTCTTCGAGCGTCTTGAGAAAAAAGGCATGCCCTGCGACGCCCGGAATATCAAAGGCAGAAGTGACGCTCCCGGTGCCGATAATCAGATAATCGTAATCAAGTGTTGCTATGTCCGTTTCAATCCGGCGGTTTTGCCGGTCAATGAGCCTTGCATGCGCCAGGAGAAATTCAATATTGGGTATTTTCCAAAAGACGCTGCGCACCGGGTAGGCAATGTCCTCCGCGTCAAGCTCCGCCGCCGCCACCTGATAAAGAAGCGCCAGAAACGTGTGATAGTTGTTGCGGTCCACGACAGTCACATCGACCGGCTGATCCGCGAGCGTTCGGGCGGCCCACAGGCCGCCAAACCCAGCGCCGATGATCACGACTTTGGGTTTTTTATCCGTCGGTGCATTAGACATGAATGAGATTTTCCCTTCTCATCCCTTATCTGCTGAGGGGAAAGGATGAACGCATGCAGTTTCTTCCCCGTCCTGATTCCCACTCCCGAGAGGGGAAACCGGAATTATTTCTTTTTGGAAACAGCTTTACGCAGGGTCACCGATTTTTTCTTTTGTACCTTCACGGGCGGTTTTGCGCTTTTAGCCTTTGCAGGGACTTTCGGTTTTTTCACCGCCTTCTTAAACGGCTTTGTTTCTTTTTCGGGTTCCAGCGCCAGCTTTAACACATCGAGCATGTCGCTGACAAAATGGAAGGAGATGCTTTTTCGCACATTGGCCGGAATATCTTCTATATCTTTCCGATTCCATGCGGGCAGAATCAGCGTTTTAATTCCCGCGCGATAAGCCGCCAAAACCTTTTCTTTAATGCCGCCAACCGGCAGAACCGCGCCTCGCAGCGTAATTTCACCGGTCATTGCCAGTTGCTTTTTGACTTTGCGGTTGGTGAGCAGGGAAGTCAACGCTGTAAGCATCGTCACGCCCGCCGATGGCCCGTCCTTGGGTGTCGCACCCGCCGGTACATGGATATGAATATCGCGATCGTCGAAGAAATCCGGATCCACATCCAGCACGTTTGCGTTTGTACGGATGAAACTCAATGCCGCCGAGACGGATTCCTTCATGACATCGCCCAGCTGACCGGTCAGTGTCAATCCCTTTTTCCCTTTCATAGCCGTGGCTTCGATAAAAAGCACGTCGCCTCCGACGGGAGTCCAGGCCAGACCGATGGCAATACCGGGTCTGGTGATGCGCGCGTCGATATCCGTTGGGACACGAACCGGTCCCAGATACCGGGCGATGTCCTTTTCCGTGACAGTTGTGGATTTCATGCTGCCTTCGGCAATCTGCGCCGCAACACCGCGGCACGCATTGGCGATTTCACGCTCCAGATTACGCACACCGGCTTCTCGCGTATAGCCTGTAATGATGGTGGAAAGCGCTTTGCTCGTCATCTTGAACTGATGACCGGTCAGGCCGTTTTCCGTGAGTTGCCGCGGAATAAGGTACTTTTCAGCAATCTTTACCTTTTCTTCCTGCGTGTAGCCGGTCAGTTCGATAACTTCCAGGCGGTCCAGCAGAGCCGGCGGAATGGTATCCAGCATGTTGGCCGTCGCAATGAACAGGACACGCGACAGATCAAACGGCACATCCAGATAATGGTCGGTGAACGTGTTGTTCTGCTGCGGGTCCAACACTTCCAAAAGAGCCGACGAAGGATCGCCGCGGAAGTCACTGCCGAGTTTATCGATTTCATCGAGCATGAACACGGGATTATTGGATTCCGCGCGCCTTAGCCCCTGAATAACCCGTCCCGGCAGCGCACCAATGTAAGTGCGCCGATGTCCCCGGATTTCCGCTTCATCACGAACCCCTCCCAGCGCGATACGCACGAACTTGCGCCCGAGTGCCCGTGCAATGGAATGTCCCAGCGATGTCTTGCCCGTGCCCGGAGGCCCCACAAAGCAGAGGATTGGTCCCTTGGAATCGGGTTTGAGCTTACGCACGGCCAGGTATTCGATGATGCGCTTTTTCGGTTTGGCAAGCCCGTAATGGTCTTCATCAAGAATCTTTCGCGCAAGGGCAATGTCGAGATTGTCCGCCGTTGACTCGTGCCAGGGTAGCGCGGTCACCCAATCGAGATAGGTCGATGATACGGTGTATTCAGCCGAAGACGGGTGCATTCTGGAAAGACGTTCCAATTCCCTCAGGGCCTCTTTTTTGGCTTCTTCCGGCAGGTTTTTTTCTTCGATCTTCTTTCGGTATTCGTCGGTTTCGACCGTGTTCTCGTCGGTTTCACCCAGTTCCTGTTTAATAGCTTTGAGCTGCTGCCTGAGGTAGTATTCACGCTGGCTTTTGTCGATGTCGTCTTTGACCTTGGTCTGAATTTTGTTTCCCAGTTCAAGAACTTCCATCTGGTGGTTCACCATACGGGTCAGTTCTTTGAGCCGCTGCTTCACGTCGATAGTATTCAGAACTATTTGCTTTTCTTCCACCGGTGCGTTGATGATCGAAGCAATAAGATCGGCCAGGGTGCCCGCCTCTGTTATGGATTTGGCCATGGGGCCGAACTCCGGAGGCAAAAACGGCGAGAGTTTTAAGATGCGGTCGAAAAGGGCCAGCAGATTGGACATCAGCGCCTCGGTTTCCAGATCCTTGACGTCTTTTTCCTCCAGCAGTTTAATGCGTGCCTGTTGGTAAGGCTTTCCCTCAACCAGCTCTTCGATCGAAAAGCGGCTGAGTCCCTGCAAAAGAAGCTGTGTGCGGTTTTCCGATGTTTTGGCCATTTTCAAAATAACTGCGCAAACACCCACTTCATGCAAGTCGTCTTTTTCATACTGGTTCGGTGTTCCCGGTTCCTTTTTAGACATGATCAGACCCACAAGACGGTCCTTGGTCATGGCTTCATCCACCAGAACCGACGCACTTCCCGTTACTTCCAGCGGAATCATGGTTTTGGGAAACACCATTACGCTTTGCAGCGGAAGGATCGGAATCACTTCCGGAATATTGAACGTATTTTTATTTTCAGACCCGTTTTGTTGAGTCATGCCTGCCTCCTTAATCTTTAGAAAAGAAAGTCCGCTATTTCGTCGAAATAACTGACACGCGATGCGCTTTATGAACCGGTATTTTGTTCATCCTGACCATCAAAATGCCGTCGGCGTAAGATGCAGCTGCTGACTGCGCGTCCACCGACGCGGGCAGGGCGATGTTTCTTTCAAAATAGCCGTGCGGAATTTCCGCCTGGTAGTAGCGCGCGTTTTGCAAAAGCTGAATCGCCTTGCGAATACCGGCGATTTTAATTTTATTCCGATTGACCTCGATATGCATCTCGTCTTTGTTCAGACCTGCCATATCGGCGAGGACGATGATCTCTTCCGTCGATTCATAAAGATCAATATTGGGGCGCCAGATGCATTTGTATTTTTTAAAAGCCGGACTCGCCAGATGAAATATTTCATCAACCGCTTTCTGAAATTCATCTTCAAAATTACCACCGAAATTAATTTTTATGTAAGTCATTTGCGCCGCCCCTTGGGTCAGTTTATTAAATCCTGTTAAAATTATAGTAATTAGATGCCGATTTGTAAAGCCCGCCCTTCAACATCAGAACATTATGAAGAAAACGCCCCATTTTATGAAAGAAAGCGATGAGGTGTATTTATCTAAAAAAAATAACTGGTTAAATGAATTATATTTTGATATGGAAGACACCGATTTTTTAAATAAGTTACGTAATGGACATCCCTTCAGTAAAGAATAGTTTTATTCTATCCGATACTAATTAATCCCGATGACCCATAAGAAAGAGAAATATGAAAAAAGACCATTTGAGGAATGTTGCTATTATTGCCCACGTTGACCATGGGAAAACCACCCTGCTAAACGCCATGCTCAAGCAAACCGGCGTTTTCCGTTCCAACCAGGCGGTGGAAGACCGCGTAATGGATTCCATGGCGCTGGAAAAGGAACGCGGGATAACGATTGCGGCAAAGAATACCGCTGTGGACTATAACGGTGTAAAAATCAATATCGTCGACACCCCCGGCCATGCCGATTTCGGCGGCGAAGTCGAACGCAGCCTCAACATGGTGGACGGCGCGATGCTTCTGGTGGATGCCAGCGAAGGCCCGCTGCCTCAGACCCGTTTTGTATTGAAAAAGGCCCTTGCGCTGCGCCTGCCCATCATTCTGGTCATCAATAAAATCGACCGTCCCGACGCACGCATTGAGGAGGTCATCTCCGAGACGTATGATCTCTTTATTGATCTGGGCGCCGAAGAACATCAAATTGATTTTCCGATTTTGTACACCAATTCCAAACTAGGCGTCAGCCATAGAAAATTAGGTGACGACAGTTCCGATCTGCAGCCGCTTCTGCAAACCATCATTGACCGTATTCCGGCGCCTGAAGGCGATGACGATGCCAATACGCAATTTTTGGTGACCAATCTGGATTATGATTCCTATGTCGGCCAGATTGCCGTCGGCCGTCTGCAGAGCGGAAGACTGGAAATGAACAAGCCCTATAGTCTTTGCGCGAAAGAGAAAATAGTAAGCGGCGTGAAGCTCTCCGCTCTTTATACTTTTTACGGTTTGACGAAGCAACCGGTTACCAGCGCTGAATCGGGCGACATTATTTCGCTGGCCGGTGTGGAAAACGTTACGATCGGCGATACGATTTCGTCCCTTGATAATCCACACGCCCTGCCGCGTTTGATTGTTGATGAACCGACCGTGTCCATGATTTTTTACGTGAACGACGGCCCCTTTGCGGGCAAGGAAGGAAAATATCTGACATCGCGCCATCTACTGGAACGGCTGGAAAAAGAATCTCTGCGCAATGTGGCAATCAAAATCAGAAAGCTGGATCGCACCGATGCGTTTGAAGTCTGCGGGCGTGGTGAATTACAGATGGCGGTACTCATTGAAACCATGCGCCGCGAAGGCTATGAGCTTATGGTTTCGAAACCTCAGGTCATCACTAAAAAGCAGGATGGCACAACCCTCGAGCCGGTGGAAAGATTATTTTTGGACATCCCTGAAGAGTTTGTCGGAAGAATTACGGAAAAGCTGTCCATTCGTAAAGGCCGGCTGGAAAGTCTGGTTAATAAAGGCAGCGGCCGTGTCAGTATGGAATTTCTGATCCCTTCGCGTGGTCTGATTGGCTTTCGCAGCCAGTTTTTAACCGATACCAAGGGTGGCGGTGTGATGAACTCGCTTCTCGAAGATTATGCGCCGTGGTTTGGTTTGATCCCCCAGCGCAGTACAGGCGTTTTGGTGGCTGACCGTGCCGGACGCGTAACAGGTTACGCAAGTTTTGCGATGGAGGATCGTGGAGAAATGGTCGTGGCTGTGGGCACCGATGTCTACGCGGGCATGATCGTGGGCGAGCGAAACCGCACCCAGGACATAAACGTGAACATCGTCAAGGAAAAGAAACTGACCAACATGCGAGCCTCGACGTCGGATGCCACCGTGATTTTGCGGCCGCCCAGGATTTTATCTCTGGATCAGGCAATCGAGTTTATTGCCGAAGACGAACTGGTGGAAGTCACGCCACTCAGTGTCCGCCTGCGCAAGATGGAACTTGATGCCACGCGCCGCCAGATGAAAGCACGCAGAGAAGAATCATGATCAGTAACGGGCTTTGAAACCATGCTAATATTCAATAATATCATGTAATTCAGAAATATTGCTTTTGTCCCGGCAGGATGAGCCAGATGATAATGGAAATTGAGTTTGGAAATATTAACAGTAATCAGCCGTTAGCTTACGGTAACGGCTGATTACTGTGGAACAGAAAAATTATTTTGTGGCTTTATCTGCAGCCTGTCCAACTGCGTCAGCTGTTTTTTCCGCACCCTCTTTTACGGCCTCGCCGGTTTTCTTCACAGTGTCTTTTGCTGCATCAACTGTTTTTTCTGCACCTTCTTTCACAGCTTCTCCGGTTTTTTGGGCGGTGTCTTTTGCTGCATCAACCGTTTTCTCTGCGCTTTCTTTGACTGCTTCGCCGGCTTGTTTCACGGTGTCTTTTGTTTCATCAACTGTCTTTTCCGCGCTTTCTTTTACCGCTTCCACACCCTGATCAATTTGTTTGCCTGCTTTTTCCATTGCTCCTTCTTCTTTCTGACAGCCTGAGACGGCGACAACAAGCATGAGGGCAAAGATGACAGGAACTACCCCTTTCAGAAATGTGGCGAGTGTTTTTTTCATAGTGACCTCCTCTTTGTACATGATAATTTTGGATTTTAAAAATATTCAGTCCGCAGGCTGAACCTTCTCTGTTCATCTATGACGTCATCCGAAATCGCAGTTGAACACTGGATGAAGCTTTTTGAATCAGCATGGATGGAATTTCTATGCTCTAAATTTAGGATGAAAAAATGCTGTATGTCAAGGGGGAACTTTTACCGGTTAAGTTCGTTCCGGATGGCCATGCCGATGGTTTCCATGGCATAAGGTTTTTTAACGTAGGCCCCG
>CAZXIP010000111.1:0-2257 GCA_964640755.1 uncultured Smithella sp.
TTTTTATAATGATTCCTCTAACGTTCCGCATTATTTTTAAGGAAACCTCAATATGAAATATACTCACAGGACGCTTCATCACGGGTATGCCAATCAAATCCTGCATGTCGATCTGACAGCAGAGACTATTGCCGTCTCTCCACTTGACCCGCAAATTCGGGATTTCTTTATCGGCGGTCGGGGGTTGGGTCTCTATCTCTTGCATGAAAAAATTACCTCACAGACCGGGGCGTATGATCCGGAAAATCCCCTGATTTTTTCGCCGGGGCCACTGGGCGGCATTCCGCAATTTCCGGGCACAAGCAAATGCATGGCAGTTTCATTGTCACCCCTGACCCGTATCCCGGGTGTATCCAATTTTGGCGGCCATTTCGGAGCCTATCTGAAATATGCCGGGTTTGACGCCCTGACGATTACGGGAATTGCCAAAGACAGCGTGATGATTGTCATTGATGGTTTCAAACGGGAAATCACCATCACCAATTCGCAAAGAGCCGATCAGGTCTTTGGCCTGGAAAAAGATATTGTGGATCAGTTTCTACACGAAGGTCATGAAAAAAAGGACATGGCCTTTTTGACCACCGGCATCGGCGCCGCCAATACAGCGTTCGGCTGTATCAACAGCCATTATTATGACGCCACCAAACCGGTTGACGGCACAAAAGGCCTGTTCCGGACAAAACAGGCCGGCCGAACGGGCCTCGGTTCCGTGATGAGTCATAAGAATATTACCGCCATTGTTGTCCTTGCCGCTTTCCCCCATGGCGATAATCCTTACGGTGCGGCGGACTGGGGCAAAGTGAAAGAAGCGGGCGGAAAGCTTCACAACATTGTCAGAGACGTAGATCCGCAGGCCCTTCAAATGCACCTGAAAGGATCGGCCGGCTTAATTTCTTTTATGAATAAAGAAGAATATCAATCCCTCCCGGTGAACAACTATCAGTTTGGCTCACATCCGCAAGCCGGGCAAATCTGCGGTAAAACATATGCCGAGCGGCTTTTTGATCATCGGGGCATGGATGGGTGCTTTCCGGGATGCAATCTGCGCTGCACAAAAGGCGGCTGGGTGACGCTGACCAACGGAATGCATTGCGGCCGCAACGTCTGGGTGGATGGCCCGGAGTACGAAACAGCTGCCGGTTTCGGGTCCAACCTGGGCATGTGGCGCCCCGAATTTATCATGGAAGCCAACTGGCACTGTGACAATTACGGTATTGACACCATTACGACTGCCGTCATCATGGCCTTTTTGATGGAATGCTACCAGCGTGGCTATCTGGAAAAGGAAAATACGGATGGCTTTGCGTTGACCTGGGGTGATGAACAGGCCGCGTTGCAATTTATCCATGACCTTGCCTGCCGTAAGACTGAATTGGCCCGAATTGCCGGTCGGGGGATGGTGGAGCTGACGGCCTGGGTGGCCGAACAATATGTGGCAAGAACCGGACGGCCCGAACCGGTGAAGGATCTTCAGCAGTTTGCCATGCAGACCAAAGGTCTGCCTTTTTCTCTTTACCGGACGCACCGGTCGTTGTCCATGCAGGCATCCTATGCGGCGGCCAGCGATATCGGAGCGCATCACGCTGCCGCCTGGCTGGTCAAAGTGGATCTGCTGGGCGCGTTTCCTACCTTTGAGGCCAAGGCGAAGGCTCTAATAACGTATCCGCGCGTGCGTCTGGGCAATGACAACCTGGGGTTGTGCAAGCTGCCCTGGGTGGATGTTTTCAATCCTGATTCTCTCAAGCGCGGGGACACGGATATCTATATAAATCCGGCATCACAGGAACTCTACGCGGATTTTTATAACGGCATGCTCGGGACAACACTGACCTGGGAAAAGATATTTGAGCAGACAGACCGCGATATCAATCTGCAGCGGGTGATGAACGTTCTGTCTTTCGGCGCGGCAACCGCTGAGCGCGACTGGATTCCCGACCGGGCCATCGGTCCCACGGATGATGCGCTTTATGAACGGGAGGCGGATTATAACGACCATGCGTTGAGTACCGTCTTGAATAAGCCCCTTTCCGAAGTTCAGGTGATGGAGACGGGTGAAAAACGAGCAATTCTGATGAAGCATCGAAAAGAAGAGCTGCGGAAATTAATTATTGTCTATTATCGCCAGCGGGGATGGACAGATTCCGGTATCCCGAAAGTTGACACTCTCAAACAAATCGGACTGTGGCAGTATCTTTCTGACGAAGTGAAGGCAGCTATCACGGAAATGAACGGATAAATCAAGACCGGCTGTTTGTTT
>CAZXIP010000111.1:2357-6609 GCA_964640755.1 uncultured Smithella sp.
GTCAGCCTGTTAAACGCTGCGGGGAAATGATCAACCATGAATATCCGTTCTTGTTGCAATATGAGAACGGGCGCATAGAATGCCTGCATGGATCAAGCCTTTGTTATTCCGTGTTTTCAATATGCGAAGTTCCTTGACAAGTCAAAACGGGCCACTTATAGACAATATAAAAGCGATGTGTTGTTCAACGAGCATCGGGGGAGGTAAATCAGGATAAAATGATGATGGAAAGGATACTTCAGGAAACTACCGCGCGCTGTCCGGAAAATACGTCCATTATTTATGAAGATCAAACGTTATCTTATTATGAACTGAACAGGTATGTCGAAGCTTTGGCCCATTATCTGGAAGAATTGGGAATCCGGAAAGATGATAAAGTTGCCGTGATGCTGGGCAACTGTCCGGAGTTTATCATTTCCTATTTTGCCGTTTTAAGACTGGGGGCTGTTGCCGTGACGCTGAGTGTCATGTCCACCGCCTATGAACTGGGACATCTGCTCGAAAATAGCGAAGCAAAAGCCCTGATCACGTCGGAAAGTTTCGCCAGGAGATACCACGCCGTCAGGGAAACCCTGCCCGTTTGCCGGCATCTGATTACAACTACCGGTTTAAATCCAGGATCCCCATTTCATGAAATTATCCATAGCGGATCTGTGGTTGCGGATCCGCCCTCGCTTCAGGGAGATGACCCGGCTGTCATGATCTATACCGCGGGCCTGACGGGGAAACCTCTCGGTGCGGTTCTCACCTATAATAATCTGGCCACCCAGGCGGTTCTTCTGGGTACAATCTTCAACGGTACAGAAGACGATCGGTCCCTTGCCGTTATTCCTCTGTTTCATTCCTTTGGCGCCGCCTGTAACATGTTGTCCCCTCTTTACGCTGGCGCCTCCGTCGTGCTGTTGGACCGTTTCACGATGGAAGGCATCTTTGCAACGATCCAGAAGGAACGGGTGACCTATATCGCCGGGGTCCCCCGACTCTACATGGGCATGCTGTTCAATGAGAAGCTCAAAGAATTCGATCTCAGCTCTTTACGCTTTGCCATTACCGGCGGGTCGCCCATGCCGCCGGAAATGTTTGCCGAATTTGAAAAGCACATCGGCATTAAGGTTTTGGAAGGTTACGGCCTGACGGAAACCTCTCCCTGCTGTATATTTTCTCTGCCCGGAAAACAGCAGAAACCCGGATCCATAGGAACGGTTCTGCCGGGTGTTGAGGCGAAGGTCCTGGATGATGCAGGTTCAGAAGCGGCGCTGGGAGTGGTCGGCGAGCTGGTCGTCCGCGGCAATGTTGTGATGCAGGGTTACTACACGGATGAGGCGGCAACGGCTCAGGTCATTCGTGACGGCTGGCTTCATACGGGTGATCTGGCATATATTGACGAAGATGGTTACTTCTTTCTGGTCGGCGTGAAAAAACGCATGATTATCACCAGCGGCTTCAATGTATATCCAAAAGAGGTGGAATTGATCCTGAATATGCATCCCGCTGTTGTTGAATCAAAAGTTGTCGGTGAAAAAGATCTCATGAGAGGTGAGATTGTCAAAGCGCTGATTGTGAGAAAGCCCGGTTTTAATACAGACGAAAAAGAAATCATACAGCATTGTCGAATTTACCTTTCCGCCTACAAGGTTCCCCGTGAAGTGGTTTTTGCCGCAAATCTCGACTAAAGAAGACCGTGAACCCGGACAGGGAGCATCCGCCTGAGATACCCGGTATTTTTCGGCGCTGGTCTGTTTGGGGTTCAGTGTGTTATGATCCGCTTGGGTGAGCATTCAGGAGAGGGGGATATCCGGAAATGAATATCATGCCGGCTGATGCGTCAACAGTGATGCTGTTGAGGCCCTGTCGTGAAAAAAACATAAAGGATATCGAGGTCCTCCTGGTCTTGAGGAACCGACAAAGCAGTTTCGTTCCCGGTTACCACGTGTTTCCCGGCGGCAGTCTTGACCGGGACGATTATGAGCCCGGAGTGGAACGCTTTGTCCGGGGTATGGATCGGCAGCAGGCTGCTCAGCTTCTTCCGGACATGTCGAGCCCGGAAAAAGCACTGGGAACCTGGGTGGCGGGAATCCGTGAGACGTTTGAAGAAGTGGGGATTCTGATTGCCCGGAAAAAAGACGGCACGCCGGTCACCATAGGGACGCGGGAGGAACGTCAGCGTTTTGACCGCTACAGGCAGCTGCTCAACAAAAGGGAAATGAAATTTTTGCAGATGCTGGAGGCAGAAAATATATTGCTTTCCGGGGATTGCCTTCACTACTTTTCTCACTGGATCACACCCGAATTTTTACCCCTGCGCTACGATGTGCGTTTTTTTGTGACGGAGGCTCCGGCCGAACAATCCGTCGTTCATGATGGCGTGGAACTCACGGATCATGTTTGGATGCGGCCTTCTTTGGCACTGGCAGACTACGAAGCAGGTAAACTTGGAATGGTTCTCCCGCAGATCATCACGCTGCAAGAACTCTCCCGTTTTAAAACGGTTGAGGAAGTCATTGCGTCAGCCCGCGAGCGTCATGTCCCTGCCACGCTGACAAAGATTGTTCGGATGGATGGCAAAGATGTGGAAGTCATGCCCGATGGGACCCTATTTCAAAACCGTCCGCCTGTGTATTCCTGGCCGGACGAAAACGAGTGATCCGGGCAGGGTGATCGGCATGCTGTTTGACAAATTCTAAATAAAAATCATATAATGTAACGAAACGAAGCGGAGGATACAGACAATGACGTATTTATCTGAGGAAAGCCAGAAACAAAACCGCCTGGAAATGATAAAGCAGGCCTTAAAAGACAAGGCTCCCCTGACTTATTCAGAATTGGAAACGTCGGGTAAGCTTCAGGAATTTCTGGAAGCGCATGACAATGAGATGATGGCGCGCTACAACGATGCAAAACAAAGGGCGTGGGAAGAGACGCTGGAAAGTTTTCTCGGGTTTACCGATTCGTGTTGTGATGAGACTTCTTCGCCCATGTAAATTGGTCTTCACATGACATTCCCGTTCTGTTCCTTTTGCTTAATCCCGTTCGCGAGGGACGGGCGTTAATTCTCCGCTGCCTGCTGGGGGTTGATTATTGCGTCTGGAAAACATTCAATCACTTTTCCTGTAACCGGGTGACTGACTATAACAATTGACATGCAATGGGGAGGGTTATATAAATAACTATTAAGAAAGCAATCCATGACAATCAGACAAACCAACCGGAGGTGAGAAATGAAAAATTTGAAGGGTGTACTCTTTATCGCCGTTTTTGCAATGATATTTACATTGGCAGCGTCTCAGTCTTTTGCACAGCCACCCGGACCGCCACCTCCTGGATCTCATCGATATGGTCCACCTCCATCGAAGCACCGAAGTTATTGTGTTGACCGTTGCCGTAGCAATCAACGTGCTGCTTTAAGGGGATGCAGATCTCACTCAAGACCCGGTTACAATCGCCGTTGTGAAAGAAATGCCAATCAACGATACAATCGATGTGTGAGCCGGTGTCGTTATCGTTAGAGAATGTACGGGTCGGTGCCAGTCTATGTGTGTGTAAATTATTGAACTAATTAAGTAATCATTGCTTTCTTGAGTTGTTTCTAAAAACACCTGGTTGGAACTTTCCTTCCAGGTGTTTTTTTGATTATTGAAAAGACCGTTGACAAGGGGTCGGAAAATAAAAAATCCCCTCGAGGAAGATGGCTTCCTGCGGGGGGAGGTAACGAGATCCGGTTCTGTCGCGCTAGATGATCAATGGAGTCACATCATTGAACATTGGCCTTTAGGACGATTAAAGTCACGAAGACCCTGTGTTCGATTTACGTTAATCCGGCAAAATAAACTCCACACGAACAGATTGGTATCTCGATTCATCACTTAATTGGAAAAGAGAGCTGCAATGCCTTTTTTTACATACATAAGCTGTAGTCAGCTCATAAATAACTGCTCTGGCAGTTTGGCATTGTAACCTCACCACGAACACCCAACGATGTTTCTTTAATTACCTCCAATTTAATGGTGCTAATTCTGTTCACATCATTCGGGCATTGCAGCATCTCTATCGCTTATAGTTTAATGCTGCCTGTCGTTTATGTCAAGTAGTGTTTGTTAACAGGAGGGTTTTGCCGGATTATTTTCAAGCATTTAAAATAACAGGGACAATGATAAATCACGCAAGTCTTATTTCCTATTTAGGTCATTTTATGTTAAATTAAAAATGTAATCAGTTTTATGCCAAACGTCTTCAGAAAACGGAGCGGCTACCT
>CAZXIP010000112.1:0-6600 GCA_964640755.1 uncultured Smithella sp.
GGTCTAGTCTTCTTCCGGAGTTTCGTTCTCTTCTGTTGTCATATCCGTTTCATCAGCGCCGTCATCCTTGTCTTCGGCTTCCGATGTCGTGCGGGCAACTCCAACGAGCTTTTCTTCCGGTTCCAGGTCGATGAGCTTGACGCCCTGGGTCACGCGATGATTGACCGGAACTTCCTGCACCTTCAGGCGGATAACCTTACCGGCATTGCTGATAAGCATAATGTTCTCTTCGCCCTGCACCTGCAAAACACCGGAGACATTGCCGATCTTCGCCACGGTTTTAAGGTTGATCGTGCCCTTGCCACCTCTTGACTGCACACGATATTCATCAATCGGTGTGCATTTGCCGTAGCCGTTTTCCGAAATGGTCAGCATGTAAGTGTTTTGAGCGGGAATATCCACACCAATAACGTCGTCACCCTCATCGAGATTGATGCCGCGCACGCCGCGTGCCGTCCGGCCCATATCGCGGACATCGTCTTCCCGGAAACGAATCGCCATGCCGAGTTTCGTTGCGAGGAAAATATCCTGATCGCCGTTCGTCAGCTGAACATCTACCAGTTCGTCATCATCGTCAATAGAGATGGCGATAATGCCCCCTGCCCGCGGATTGGAATAAGCCGCCAGATCGGTTTTTTTGATGATGCCTTTTCTGGTTACCATCACTACGAATTTATCCGAGACAAATTCCTTGACGGGCAGAGTCGCGCTGACGCGTTCTCCGGGCGCCAGGCTGACCAGATTAACCATTGCCTTGCCTTTGGCGGCCCGGCCTGCCTGCGGAATCTGATACACTTTCAGCCAGTGTACTTTGCCCGCGCTGGTGAAGACTAAAAGGTAATGATGCGTGGAGGCGATAAAGATCTTTTCTACAAAATCTTCTTCCTTGGTGCCCATGCCGACTTTGCCCCGTCCCCCGCGGTGCTGGCTTTTGTATAGACTGACCGCGTTGCGCTTGATATATCCGGTGTGAGATATCGTGACCACCACATCTTCTTCTACAATCATGTCTTCAATATTGATGTCTTCTGTGCTGGCGACAATTTCCGTGCGGCGTTCATCACCGTATTTGCTTTTGATTTCGTTAAGCTCATCGATGATGACCTTCAGGACTTTCTTCGGGTCAGCCAGGATGCCGGCCAGTTTTGCAATCAAGGAAGTCACTTCCGCATATTCGGCATCAATCTTGTCTCTTTCCAGCCCGGTAAGGCGTTGCAGCCTCATTTCCAGGATGGCTTTGGCCTGAATCTCCGACAAATTGAACTTCGCACACAACGCCACCGATGCTTCGTTGGGATTTTTGGCTGCCTTGATGACTTTGATGATTTCATCGATGTTGTTCAGGGCTATGATGTAGCCTTCCAGTATATGCGCCCGTTCTTTTGCGCGCGCCAGATCAAACTGCGTGCGGCGGACAACTACTTCCTGGCGAAAAGCAATGAACTTCTCGAGGACTTCTTTGAGATTGAAAACCTGTGGACGGCCTTCGGAAATCGCCAGCATGATAATGCCGAACGAGACTTCCATCTGTGTGAATTTATAAAGCTGATTGAGGATAATGGCGGAATTCTCATCACGCTTGAGCTCAATCACGACACGGATGCCTTCCCGGTCCGATTCGTCTCGTAAATCAGAAATTCCGGCAATTTTCTTGTCACGCACCAATTCGGCTATTTTTTCAATCAAGACTGCTTTGTTGACCTGATACGGCAGCTCGGTAACAACTATTGTTTCCTTGTCGTTACGGGCATTCTTTTCAATCAACGCCCGCGCCCGGACACGGATGATGCCACGCCCTGTTTTATAGGCAGAGAGAATTCCCTCACGGCCGTTGATGAAGCCGGCCGTCGGGAAGTCCGGCCCGGGAATGTACTTCATCAGCTCTTCAATAATCATCTTGGGATTGTTGATAAGCGCAATGGTGCCGTCGATGATTTCTGTTAAATTATGTGGCGGAATGTTAGTCGCCATGCCGACGGCGATACCTGATGTCCCGTTCAAAAGCAAAAGCGGAAGACGCGTCGCGAGAATCGATGGCTCTGTAAGAGATTCATCATAGTTGGGCACGTAATCGACTGTATCTTTTTCCAGATCGGCCATCACCTCGTCGGAAATGCGCGCCAAACGGCTTTCCGTATAACGCATGGCGGCCGGAGGATCACCATCAATCGAACCGAAGTTGCCCTGTCCATCAATAAGCATATAACGCAGAGAAAAATCCTGTGCCATCCGCACCAGCGTGTCATAAATGGCCGCATCACCATGGGGATGATATTTACCCATGATATCGCCGACGACGCGGGCGCATTTCTTATAGGGCTTATTGTGACGATAGCCCATTTCATACATGGCGTACAATATCCGCCGGTGCACCGGCTTCAGGCCGTCGCGCACATCGGGAATCGCCCGGCCAATGATAACGCTCATGGAGTAATCCATGTAGGATTTCTTCATTTCATCTTCTATATTCACCAGGGTTTGCTTATGGTGGATATCTCGTTCCATTTTCTTCTTTCCTCTCTTGTGACAACAAAACAGCCAAAACAGCCGGCTGAATCGTTTTCTTTCCTGTTACTGTTAAATGTCTAAATTGGAAACATTCATGGCATTTTGAAAAATAAATTCGCGGCGAGGTTCTACCTGATCACCCATCAGGGTAGTAAAGATTTCGTCAGCCACAACCGCGTCTTCGACACCTACCTGCAGAAGTGTTCGTTTTTCGGGATTCATGGTGGTTTCCCAGAGCTGTTCCGGATTCATTTCACCCAAACCCTTGTACCGCTGGATCGTTAAACCTTTCTTTCCCTGGCTGATGATATAATCGACCAGATCCCTGGTGGTAGGTATAATGATCGGTGTGGCTGATTCCTCAGGCTGATCACGATAAGGCGGTTCACCCATCACCGAAATCTGCCCTAACAGGTTCCTGATTTCGCCAAACTGCGGCGTGCGGTATATTTCACGGTCAACACAGGTGGAAAATATATTTCCGTTAGTTTTGATGTCAAACACCATCTTAAAGCCGCCGTGATCGGGATCATCATCAATGCGGTAGTCGGCAACAGCGTCACTGCCCAGGGCGACAACTGTCCTGGCGGCAATCTTTAAAAGCTCACTTTCATGTTGAAACGTGTCATCTGTTAACGTCGGATCGCCTGCAACGATGCGGATTATATTTCGGTCGCGGTGATCCCTTTCAAAACGATCCAGCAGATCTTTTATACGCGTAACTTTTTTTATAACGGTGAGTAATTTGTTTCCTGTAATGGGAAAGGGACTTCCGTCACCCATAAATAAATTAACTTTTTCTATGCCGTTTTCCAGAATGTAATTTCTCATTTGCTCTTCATTCTGGATGTAGATTTCCTTTTTCTTCTCCACCACTTTATAGAGCGGCGGCTGAGCAATGTACAAATAACCCCTCTCGATCAATTCCTTCATCTGGCGAAAAAAGAAAGTAAGCAAGAGTGTTCGAATATGAGCGCCGTCCACATCGGCATCGGTCATAATAATGACTTTATGATACCGTAATTTACTGACATCATAATCACCGGGGCCAATGCCCGCTCCAAATGCCGTAACCATGGTTTTGATTTCTTCGTTTTGCAGCATTTTATCAAAGCGCGCTTTTTCCACATTAAGAACTTTACCGCGCAAAGGCAATATCGCCTGATTTTTCCTGTCCCGTCCCTGTTTGGCGGAGCCGCCTGCCGAATCACCTTCCACAAGATAAATTTCACTAAGCGCCGGATCTTTTTCCTGACAGTCGGCCAGTTTTCCCGGCAGCGCGCCGACTTCCAGGGCGCTTTTGCGCCTGGTCAACTCACGGGCACGCCGCGCTGCATCACGGGCACGAGCCGCTTCCATGCATTTATTGAGGATCTGTTTGGCAATCGACGGATTTTCTTCCAGGTAAGACCCTATTTTTTCATAAACAATGCCTTCCACCAAACCCCGTACATCGGAATTTCCCAGCTTGGTTTTGGTTTGTCCCTCAAACTGAGGATTGCGAACCTTGACGCTGATGACACAGGCAAGACCTTCGCGTAAATCTTCACCGCGCAGAGATTCCTTGCCGTCTTTAATGAATTTATTACTGGTAGCGTAGTTATTGAATACACGGGTGAGCGCCGACCGGAAACCCACCATATGCATGCCGCCTTCAACCGTGTTAATGCTGTTGGCAAAAGAAAAAATGTTTTCCAGGTAACTTTCGTTGTATTGCAGCGCAACTTCAACGGCACAGTCTTCCCGGGAGCCGGTTACATAAATGGGATCCTTGTGCAGCACTTTTTTATTGCGGTTGATGTATTCCACAAAAGAAACAATGCCGCCTTTATAAAAGAATTCCGCAGATTTGTCTATTCGCTCATCAATTAGATTAATTCTGACACCGGAATTTAGAAACGCCAACTCCCTTAAGCGGTTGGCAATAATATCAAAACTGAATTCCGTTTCTTCAAAAATTTCGTCATCCGGCAGGAAAGCAACCGTGGTGCCACGGCCCCTTGTTTTACCAACCATTTGCAGCGGTCCATCCGGAATACCTTTTTTATAGGTTTGCCGATAAACATTCCCGTCCCGGCGCACCTCAAGTTCACAGGTCTTGGAAAGGGCATTGACTACCGACACTCCAACACCGTGCAAACCTCCGGATATTTTATAAGAATCATTTGAAAATTTTCCCCCGGCATGCAATTTTGTCATTGCCACTTCAGCAGCCGACACACCTTCCGTCTTATGGATATCAACCGGAATTCCTCTGCCGTTGTCATCTACCAGAATACTGTTGTCAACGCGGATTTTTACTGTAATGGTGTCACAAAACCCTGCCGCCGCTTCGTCAATACTGTTATCAACAACCTCATACACCAGATGGTGCAATCCTTCTTTGCTTGTGGAACCAATATACATCGCGGGTCTTTTGCGAACCGCTTCCAGACCCTCTAAAACTTTAATACTGTCAGCATTATACATCTCTGTCATAAAAACGTTTAACCCCTTGATAATTGAGATAAATTAATTTTCCCCGACTAATTCATATCTTCAACGGCATGACAATACATAAATAATCGTCACCTTCCGCAGGTTTGATCAGTGTCGGTTTTAATCCGACTCCAACTTCCATAATAATATTGTCCATAGATATCACTGAAATTGCATCAATTACATAATTAACATTAAATCCCACATCAATCTCTTCACCTACATAATTAATGTCTATTTCCTCCATTGCCTCTCCTACATCCAGATTTGTGGAATTAAGTGTCATTTTCCCCTCGGAAAAAGAAATAATCACTCCACTATAACGCTCCGAGGAAACAACATTCATTCGTCTCAATGCATGAAGAAATGTTTCCTTATCCAGGTTTACCGTTACGCCTTTTTCCGTAGGAATCACTCTTTTATAATCGGGATACTCGGCATCCACCAGGTTCACCTTTAAAATAGTATTTTCGGTTTTCACCACAAACATATTTTTGTGAACACCAACACTGACATTTTCATGAACATCAATAATTTTTTTAACTTCCATCAATCCTTTACGGGGAATGATAATCCCCTTGGTCATTTCCGGACAAGGCTCCACCGTATTTACCTTTGCAACAGCCAACCTGTGCCCGTCCGTTGCAACCATCCTCCAGGTGTGATTTGTGCCATCCGATACCATTTCCAGAAAAACCCCGTTAAGGTTCTTCCTGCTTTCATCAAAGGCCATCGCAAAGGATGTTTTATTGATCAATTCTACAATTGATGATCCCGGAATATTAAAAAACTGGACATCCTGGCTGTCCGCAACACTTGGAAAATCGTCGGCAGGCAAACCTGGAATTTTATAAACGGCCCTCTGACATGTCACCTTGACAATATTGTTCGCGCTTTTTGTAAAGTGAACAACCTCTCCCTGAATTTCTCTCACCATCTCATAGAGTTTTTTTGCAGCAAGTGTAATTTCACCTTTTTCCGCAATATCAGCGTCATAATCAGAAATGAGACTGATCTCCCGGTCCGTGGCAATGATTCTCAATTTATTGTGTTCCGTTTTCAAAAGAACATTGTTTAAAATGGGCGTCGTTGTCTTTTTTTCGACAATTCCCAGAGTTTTCTGAATCCCTTCCAGAAAGGTATTTCTGTTAATTTTAAATTCCATCCGCTCCTCCCATTCTCTTATTTCTTTCTTCTTTTTTTTATATATATAAATAATTAGTAATAGTAATAAGCCCTGTGGATATGTTGATTGCTATAAATTCTGTTTTAATTTCAAATCTTTCACTAAAAAACCCTTGTGGAGTAAACATGTAAAATTATTTTACACTTTGTTGATAATACTGTCTTCAATTTCCTGGACCATTTTTGTAAAGTTCACATTTGATTCCATCGATTTTAAGATTTTATTGTTTGCATAAATAACTGTTGAATGATCGCGACCACCGATCTTCTGCCCGATATCAGGATATGAAAAGTTCGTTAACTTCCTTGCAAGGTACATGGAAACCTGGCGGGCTAAGACAAGATTTTTATTCTTGTTATGGGCTTTTATATCTGCGATCTTCACATTCATTTTTCCCGCAACCACTTTAATAATTTCTTCCACACTTA
>CAZXIP010000113.1:0-6487 GCA_964640755.1 uncultured Smithella sp.
GACACGCAATCATAGACATGTATGCGCCTCCCGCCACATCTGCAAGCTGCGGTCCCGGAAGGAGGGGACCTGTTTCTCTGCTGCCGGCTGACGAAAGGATACCGGCGTAGCCGATATAATTAATGTCGTGTCCGGCATCTTGTGCATAAGGACCATTCTGACCGTATCCGGTGATGGAGACATAAATGATGTCTTCTTTAACTTGCCTGGCCTGCTCATATCCAATGCCCATCTCATCCAGCACGCCCGGCCGGAATTGCTCAATGACGATATCCGCAGTTTTGACAAGCGAAAAGAAAATGCCAACACCTTTTGGATTTTTAAGATTCAAGGCCAGACTGCGCTTGGACCGGTTGACGGCAACAAAACCCGCGGATTCGGATGCAATATAGGGAGGATAAAAACGCATGTAGTCGGGAGAGTTTGCATCCTCAATCTTGATGACGTCGGCTCCCATATCGGCAAGCATCATCGTCCCCAGCGGTCCGGGATAGAGGCGGGTGAGATCAAGAATACGAATGCCCTGCAAAGGGCCTGTTTTCGGCTTTCTCTCCATGATTCGATTTCTCCGGTCACGGCGGGGATTGTCCGGTTTCAGGAAATTCCCCACCGCGACCCTTTATGCCTAAACCACTTCGATTGTGGACGTCGGTTTCGATGTTATGTTGTAGGTGACGCTCACAACTTCCGGAATTTCCCTGGTGATCTTCGATGCGATTTTTTCAAGGACATCAAAAGAAAGACGGGTAGGGCTGGCCGTGCGCGCGTCTTTGCTGTTCCAGCAGCGGATTTCAATCTGATTGCCGAAGACCCTTTTATTGTTTCGCATTCCGGTTACCCGGTCTTCATGCAGAATGGCCAGATACTGAAAGGCTTTTACATCTTTTAATGCGGCTTCGGTGATGGTGGTCGCTTTTCTGACCAGTGCGATTCTGGCGGGTGTGGCTTCGCCGATTACGCGGGCGGCCAGCGCCGGTCCCGGAAAGGGGATCCGGTCGAACATGCCGGCCGGCAGGCCCAGTCCTGCTCCAACCTTGCGTACGCCGTCCTTGCGCAGCTCAATGAGAGGTTCCAGAATTTTATAGCCGAAGGCTTTCTGGGGATCAATCCCCAGTTGTTCAAAAACGTTATGCTGTCTTTTAATTCCGGCGACGGTCTCATCCACATCCGTCAGGATGGTGCCCTGCAGCAGATATTTTGCCTTGCTTTTCACCACCAGTTTGCCGAAAACATTTTTATAAAAAGTTTGTGTGATGGCTTCTCTTTTTTCTTCGGGGTCGGTGATTCCTTTGAGAGCGGCAAAAAAAGCCTTCGAGGCCTCCACCACTTCAACCTTGATTCCCAGTTTTTTGAAGGCGGCAGCCACTTTAGCCGGTTCATTCTCCCGCATGATGCCGTTGTCGATCATGTAGGTTTTGAGACGATTGCCCAGTGCCCTGTGTCCCAGAGCGGTGACGACACAGGAGTCCACGCCGCCGGACAGGGCGTTGACAGCCAGGCCGTCGCCAACGGCCTGCTGGATGGCCCGGACCTTGTCGTCAATAAATTTATTTACATTCATATTGCCTGCTTTAATTTCTTTGATCTTGATCATGAAGGCTCCTTTTTAATGATGGAATTCGATTTAAAAGTGGTTTAAACGATATTGATTTTGGTTTCAAGCATTAAAAAAAGATCAAGGGGTTTGCCTTTATTACACATTTTAAATATTTTGGTTGTAAAATGGGAGACTTCAGTTTAAAAACCGGGATCACTTTAGAAAAACAGGTTAAATCATCATTAAATTCTGAAAGGAGATTCAAATGAAACCAATAAAAATCATGCCCTGTCTGGATATGAAAAACGGCCGGGTGGTGAAGGGGGTTCATTTTGTTGATATTAAAGAAGCGGGTGATCCGGTGGAGAATGCCGCTTTTTATCAGGCGGAAGGTGCGGATGAGCTGGCCATGCTGGATATTGCGGCCACACTCGAAAACCGCAAAACACGTCTGGAATGGGTCAGAAAGGTCGCAGCTGTGCTTAGCATTCCGCTGACGGTTGGCGGAGGAATCTCCTCGATTGAAGACATCGAAATGGTTTTGGGTGCCGGGGCGAGCAAGGTCTCCATGAACAGTGCCGCGGTGAAAAATCCCGACCTGGTTCGTGAGGCGGCGAAGAAATTCGGGTCGGATAAAATCACGGTAGCGATTGACGCAAAAAGAAATGCGGCCATGACGTCCGGATTTGAACTGGTGGTTTCCGGCGGTACGCTGCCAATTGCCAAAGACGCGGTGGACTGGGCGAAAACCTGCCAGGAACTGGGTGCGGGTGTCATTTTGCCGACCAGCATGGACGGTGACGGAACAAAGGCTGGTTATGATATTCCCTTTACCAGGGCTATCTCTTCTGCCGTGACTCTCCCTGTGGTGGCCTCCGGCGGTGCGGGTAAGCTGGAACATTTCTACGAAGCGGTGGTTGAAGGCGGCGCCAGTGTTTTACTGGCCGCTTCAGTCTTTCATTTCCGCATGCTTAATATTAAGGACGTCAAGGATTATTTGAGGGGCAAGGGACTCACCGTTGCCTGAGCAGAAAAAGACGCTTGCGGAGTGGCCTCATGATGATGAGTTAAGGATATGGTGAGCAAAGTAGGTTCATTTCCGATAGCTGACAGTTCATGGCGCCAAAGGAAAACCTGATGAGCAAAATAGGCGACCTCCTGTTTTTTAGAAAACACCATGTATGTCCCCGCTGGCTGTGCTTTACCTTTGATAACAGGATCCGCAGACTTTTACAGGATCCTGATCGAATCATGAATTCTTTCATTCGGCCCGGCGATACCGTTGTGGATGTCGGCCCCGGCATCGGTTTTTTTACCATTGCGATGGCTCGCCTCACAGGGGATGGCGGACGGGTCATTGCCGTGGATATTCAGGAGAAAATGCTCAAAGCAATATTGGAGAGGGCCCAAAGAGCCGGGGTGTCAAACCGGATCAGGACGGTCCTGGCCAGTGAGGACTCACTGAATGTTACGGTTGAGGCTGATTTTATACTGGCTTTCTGGATGGCGCATGAAGTGCCGGATCAGGAGAGATTCTATGCCGGGCTGCACGCCATATCGAAAGAAGGCGGCAGATTTCTGCTGGCGGAACCTAAACTGCATGTTGCCAAGACTCAATTTGAAAAATCGGTCAGCCTGACGCAAAAGTCCGGTTTTAGACTGTTGAACAGACCTGCCATTTCTTTGAGTCACGCCGCTTTGTTCATAAAACATTAAAGACGATAGGAAAGAAAGTATTATTCTTCAGCCCATAAACGATAACCTATAACCTGGCGCCTGTTTATCTAATCCGGCATCTTGTAGTGCTTTTCACGGAACAGCCTGATACAGGCTTCGGCAGCGACGCTGTCATAGAGAATTCCCTTGTTTTTTTCAATTTCTTCCAGAGCTGCCTGGATTCCAACAGCCGGCCGGTAGGGACGGTTGGATGAGATGGCTTCCACAACGTCGGCAATGGAGATGATTTTTGATTCCATCAGGAGCTCGTCTGCTTTCAGCTTGTTTGGATAACCCGACCCGTTTATCCGTTCGTGGTGTTCCAGTACGATCCGTGCAATCGGCCACGGAAATTCAATGTCTTTCAGAATGCTGTATCCCGCTTCTGAATGGGTCCTGATCAGTTCAAATTCCAGGTTGGAAAGACGGGTCGGTTTGGTGAGGATTTCAGACGGAACAGAAATCTTCCCCAGATCATGGATCATGCCGGCCAGACGGATGCAGTCAATCTGGTCCCGGGAAAGCTTCATTTCCGTTGCGATGGAGCGCGCCAGATCGGAAACCCGCCGCTGGTGCCCTGCCGTATAGGGATCTCTGGCTTCCACGGTTGCAGACATGGCTTTGATGGTCGCGCCCAGCGACTTGCGAAGGCTTTGCAGACTGGCCTGACGTTCCTGCTCCAACTTCTTTTTAGGGGTGATGTCTTCCATGATGCCGTGATAAACCACATTGCCCGTATTCTCCCGAATTGCAGTTATACTCATGTTTACCCAAATGAGGCTTTTATCCTTTCTGTAAAGCTGTGTTTCGTAACTTTTGATGCTGCCGTCCCGGCGGAGAATGTCCAGCACATTCCGGAATTCATCGGGATTTACGGAAACCTGTTTGGTGATATCGGTGATGCAGTCATAGACATCCTGAGGTGAGGCGTATCCGAGCATGGTGGCAAATGAATTGTTTACGGATATTCCTTTCGTATCGGTCGAAGCCTGAAAGATGCCTTCCTGAGCGTTTTCAATGATGGATCGGTATCTGCGCTCACTTTTCAGGATTTCATCTTCCATCCGTTTACGGGCGGTGATTTCTTGAATCGTGCCGATCATGGTAATTGCATTGTCGTCCTGATCGTACGTGAGCTCAGCCTTGGCCTGCACCCAGCGTTCCTGTCCGTCACTTTGCCTGACAATCCTGAATTCCTTGTCAAAGGTATGATGCCTGTGGGTTTTAATAGTTTCGTACATGAATCGCTTGATGTCTTTTCGCTCGTCGGGGTGGATGATGTTATACCAGCCCTGTGCCGTTTTCTGATAGTTTTCATCAATCCCCAGGATTTCATCGAGGGTGCTGGAGCTGATCCAGTGGCCGGTTTTGGAATCGACCTGATAAGAGCCGATCTGGGCGACTTGCTGGGATTTGATCAGAAAAAATTGATTTTGCCTGAGTTCCTGCTCCGCATACTTGCGTTCGGTGATGTCGCGTACAATTCCCTTGAAGCCTATTTTATTGCCGTCCGAATCCTTTCGAAGGGCCACGGATGCTTCAATATATGCGATGCTTCTGTCTTTTCTCCTGATCTGCATATCCAACGCCTTGGTAGGTAATTCTGTGAGATAAACCTTATTGAATGTTTCATAAAGTTTCTTGGCATTTTCTTCGTCTGTATACTGCCGGTTGTTCATTCCCATCAGTTCTTTCCTGGGATATCCCCAGATCCGGCACATGGAATCATTGAAAAAGGTCAGATTGCCGGCCAGGTCCACTTCGTAATAGCCATTATCAATGCTTTCGAGGATGGTTTTGTATTTTTCTTCTCTTTCACGAAGATCGGCCTCCATTTGCTTGCGTCCGGAGATGTCCAGAGAAATACCCCGGAAGCCGACAGGATTGCCTCTTACATCATTGATGATAGAGGCAGAAACCTCGCAGTAATGTTTATCCCCGTTTTTTCTGATGTACTCTATTTCATATCTGGCGGGTTGTCCGGTTTTGTAGATGTTCGCATAGATGTCCCGGACTTTTTCTATCATCAATTCATTAGTGTAACGCCGGAAACTCATACCGATTACTTCGTCACGGGTATAGCCCAGTTTTTTGCAGTGAGCATCATTGACAAAAGTAACCTTGCCTTTCAGGTCAAGTTCAAAATAACCTTCTTCAATATTTTCCATTAAAATGCGGTATCGCTCCTCTTCCTTTTTCTGCTCGGTGACATCGCGCAATATTAAACGGAAACCGGCAGGTTTGCCGTCGTCACTCCGCATGAGAGCGCCAGAGATCTCTGTGCACCGTATGGAGCCATCTTTGGTGATCAAAGAAGCTTCAATATTTTTTAAAGAGGTTCCTGTTTTTAAAACTGCCTTTAAGAACCGGTCTATTTTATCACCAGATTCTTGATCGCAGCATTTCTGAAATTTCATGCCGATCAGGTTTTCTTTTGGATATCCAAGATAGCGGGCCAGTGAGTCATTGACGAAGACAAACTTTCCCTTCAGATCAAGTTCAAAATATTTGTCTTCAATGTCTTCCAGGACAGAGCGGTATCTTTCCTCTCTTTTTTGCATGGCTTCTTCAGCGGCCTTTCGCTCGGTGATGTCGCGCACAATGCCCTGAAAACCGATTTTATTGCCTTTTCGGTCTTTTCGTAACGTAATAGAGGTTTCAATAAATTTTGAATCGCCTTTTTTTGTGTATAGCTCATACACAAAACCTTTGATGCCCCGACCGGTTGTGTATACTTTGTTGTAGACGTCGTACATTTCTCTTGCAGTTTTTTCACTTACATATTGCCGGTAGTTCAGGCCTATGATTTCTTTCTTGTTGCGGCCTGCAATTCGACATAAAGAATCGTTAAAAAAGGTGATGCTGCCTGCCAGGTTTGATTCATAATAACCATCTTCAATATTATTCACGATTGCCTGGAAGTTTTCTTCACTGTTTTGCAGAGCATGCTTCAGGTTTTTGATTTCCTCGTGTGATTTGCTGTCGGCAACTGATTTTTTTTGTGTCGGCTTTAATTTTTTTCGTGGCGAAAAGGCTTTTTTCGGACTCTTTTTTTCAGGTGTTGTTGTGGATTTCATGCACTATCTCCATTTTGAATCTGCAGCCGATACCTGCTGTCATGTGTAATCTTAATTTCTGAACATCCTGATCCGCTATCAATAGGTACAATGGACATCGGCATCATCAAAAGCCCATAATAAACTAATGTATTTTTGCTCAAAATGAATTGAAAGT
>CAZXIP010000114.1:0-4116 GCA_964640755.1 uncultured Smithella sp.
CGATGAATTTACGGCAGAGTTCGCGATGATGGCGGATGCCATGGCGGCTTTTAAAGATATCGTGGATATGAATGCCGCGTGGACAGCAGGTGATAAGCAGATGAAACAGCTTTATGCTACCCGGACGCTTCATGCCGGTGCAAGAGTTTACTGTGGCAAGTTGCTGCTCGACCAGGCGCTGCTCGCGGCTGCAAAGCTCAAAGAGCAAGGTGACATCGATGTCAATTTCTACAAGGGTAAAATCGCCACTGCCAGGTTCTATATCATGAACCACGTTCCCGATATTTTCGGATACGAGAAGGCGATGAAGTGCGGCGACCGCAGCGCGATCGAAATCCCCGAAGAAAGTTTCATGTAGTTCAAACGCCCCTTGCTTAAGGGCAAGAAAACCATAAAACGTGTGAACAGCCAGAGCGGAATACAATTCCGCTCTGGCTACTTAAAGAGACCTCAGACAAGCTTTGATGTTGCGTTTTCATATAAGATGATTGGCAAAATTTCTTCTCCAGGAATGAATTGTCATCATCAGTCCATAAAGGTGAAAAATGAACCCAGAGGAAGCAAGAGAATTCGCATCAAGGTGGCTGCCTGCCTGGACGGGAAATGATCCCGAAAAACTGGCCGGCTTTTATTCAGATGACTGCTTTTACCTTGATCCGGGAATCCCGTATGGCGTGAAAGGGAAAGCAGAGCTTCTTTTGTATTTCAAAAAGCTGCTTTCCCAAAATCCCGATTGGATATGGACACAGATTGAGCCGATTCCCATGGAAGGCGGGTTTTTAAATAAATGGCTGGCCAAAATCCCCGTCGGTCAAAAAGTAATTGAATGCGTCGGTGTCTGCTTTGTGCAATTCGACAGTCAGGGGAAAATCAGGCGCAATGAAGTCTATTTTGACCGAAGCGCGCTGATTTCGGAAATCTCCAAATACAATAAAGCGAAATAAATTCCTGTCGCAATTCATGCCGGCTTCCGGCCGCATCAATCATCGTAGTCATAATATTCCTGCGGATAATGTTCCCGCTCATAGTTGGGCACCGAACCGGGCACCTGATTCCCCTTGGAGTACATGCACTGTACGTAAGCATCGTCGTAAATCATTTGAAGCTGCTGGCCGGAGTAAGCTGATGCTGCGGCCCCCTGGGCGGCGCCTGCGGCCGTTCCGATTCCTGCTCCCATCGCTGCTCCATGTGCTGCATACCTTCCCGAGCTTCTGGGTCCATGCCCCCATGACGCACCGGTGAGAGCGCCGATGCCGGCCCCTATCGCTCCTCCGATAATGCCATACAAAACGGCATTAGCGTTGATTCTGTCCACGGCTTCCTGGCCGCCCATTTGCTGATAGGCCCACGCCTGACATTCTTCCGATTCCGTCTGAAATTTCGCAAACGGTTTTCCGGGAGCGGGCATAACCTGAACCGTCGGCCCGATGGGCGCGGTGGCGCATCCTGTAAAAAGAAATAAAACAGTTACGATAATACTTGCCGCACTCAGAAATCTTCTATTTTTCTTCATGATCGTCCTTCCAGCCTCTGAAATATTTCAATTTGAAAAACACTCCACTCTGTTTCTACATTCAGTACTTAAAATCCATTTTAGATTATCATAATGCCGGCGTCAGTGAATGTCAAGAAATGTCAAAGAGGACATGAAACACAGGCGGTCGGTTCTCAAACACTCAAACTTATTCACTATATTTTATTGACATCAAAAACCTGCCTCCTTATACTCTTTTAGCGGCAGGCATTCACAGAAGGAACGCGGCATGAAACCAGAAAGACTATGGACGAGAGATTTTGTCACCGTCTCGGTGATCAATTTTCTAGTGTTTTCAACGCACTTCCTTTTGATGGTTACGATTGCTTCTTATGCCGTTAATAAATTCCACGCTTCCACCAATATGGCAGGACTCGTCGCAGGCATTTTTATTATCGGAGCCCTGATTGGTCGACTGGGCACAGGACGCATCATTGAAACGGTTGGCAGCAGCAATGTGTTGAAGTTCAGTACGGTATTATTTATTATGACATCCGTATTCTATTTTGCCGCAGTCAATTTGCCGCTCTTGATCGGTGTCAGACTGCTGCACGGGATCATGTTTGGCGCGGCCAGCACCGCGACGGGAACTATTGTCGCCCAGATTATCCCCAACAGCAGGCGAGGGGAAGGCATCGGCTTTTACAGCATGGGGGCGATCCTGTCGGTGGCATTAGGTCCTTTTGTGGGGATGCTGTTAATTCACGGCACGGATTTCAAAATGATTTTCTTGCTTACGTCGGTTTTGGCTTCCGGCAGTTTTGTCCTATCGTTTTTTGTTGGCGAGACGGCCTGCCAATCATCCGTACAGGATCGGGTAGGTTCCGGAGGAACTTTTCAAGTTTCCAATTTTCTCGAATTGAAAGCGGTTCCGATTTCCATTGTCATATTAATCATCGGTTTCAGTTATTCCGGCGTGCTGACGTTTGTATCATTATACTCCAGGGAAATTCGTCTGGAAGAAGCAGCAAGTTTCTACTTTCTTGTCTATGCCGTCACCGTCTTTTTCTCGAGGCCTTTTTCCGGGCGTTTATTCGATGTCAGGGGGGCCAATTTTGTCGCCTATCCCTGCCTGGTCATCTACGCGGCCGGCATGCTTTTATTCAGTCAGGCCGTTAATGGATTTATGCTGCTTCTGGCGGGAGCGCTCATTGGTTTAGGTTATGGCAACTTCATATCCTGTGCACAGGCCATATCCATAAAAGATGTTCCTCCGCATCGGCTGGGTCTGGCAACGGCCACCTTTTTTATTTTTGTGGATTTAGGATTCGGGATAGGACCTTATATCCTCGGTTCTCTGTTGCCGTTCACGGAATATCGCGGACTGTATTTTATGATGACGGTTGTGATCCTGGCAACCGTTCCCCTTTACTATTTTCTCCACGGAAGAGGGGCATCCTTGAAATAGGCGAGGGCAGATAGTAGTTATTTAAATTCCGGAATAGTTATGAATATGCATCATCCATAGAATCGGGGAGGCATGAAAATGAATCACTCTTTACCTTTCATAATTACCATCAGCCGCCAGCTCGGTTGCGGAGGCGCATACGTAGGCCATCAACTGGCAAAGAATCTGAATATATTCTATGCGGACCGTGAAATCATCGGTCAGGCGGCCAGGCAGCTGTCGGTGCTGGAAGACGATGTGAAAACGCGTGAAGAAAAAACCCTCTCTTTCTGGCAGTCCTTTTTACGGTCGTATGCTGTTGCACCGGACACGTATGTGCAGCCTCGCGCCCTGGCCCCGTCAGACCACGAGCTATTTAAGACCGAAAGTGAAATTATCAGGCGCATCGCCCAGGAACGTTCAGCAGTCATTATCGGGCGGTGCGGCTCTTATGTCCTTCGCGACCATCCAAATCATGTCAGCCTGTTTCTGCATGGTGAAATTGAATTCCGTAAAAATCGTGTCGGGAAACTTTATGAGGTCTCGGAAGAGGTTGCCGGAAAAATGATCGCCCGGAATGATGAGGAAAGGGCCCGTTACAACCAGAAATTTACAGGCAGGGAATGGACAGATGCACGGCAGTACGACATGACGCTTGACATCAGCAAAACAGGCGTTGACAGGGCCGTGGCGTTCATTTTGAAATACGTGGAATTGGTCCGGGAAATCAAATGATCTCACGGACTATGGAAGATTGTTGCATCAGTATTTTCTTTGAAAGGAGAATGCCATGTTGAGCCAATGCAGAAATTTATTCAAGGGTCCGGCTGTTGCGGTCATCCTGCTTATTGTTTTTTCCCTCATGGGTTGTGCAGCCAATTCGCAGGTCGGCAAGAAAGTCAGCAAAGGCAGCGTGGTAGCAGTTGTCGGCGCTGCCGCGGCGGGTGCTGTCACTGGTCTTGTGACGGGAGGACCCATCGGGGCCATTCAGGGCGGTATCACCGGGGCGACCTCCAGTGCCATCTCCACAGCCACGGGGGTGGTTGCCGGTGCCGTTGAGGAGGGCGATTCAAAAGCGGTGCAAACCGGTCAGATAAAAGACTTATCCACAAGACAAAAAGAACTTGCCGAGCTGGAAGCAAGAATCGGGAAAAGGAACTATGAGGCCACGCTGCTTCTTGCGGACTGTAAGCAC
>CAZXIP010000114.1:4216-6473 GCA_964640755.1 uncultured Smithella sp.
ATTGTGATGCCGTTACCGGAAAAAACCGAATGTTCCGGGTAACTTTCCGACTGCAGGATTTGATGCGGGCCTGCAAGGTTTAAGCGGCTATTCTCCTATAAGCTTGCAATCAATACTTACTCCGTCCTTAACCGCACGATGAACAGGGTCCTGAAAAACGCTGCAGTCAAGGAGGTTGTCTTCAGAAGACTTGCGGCCTGAAAAGACATTGATCAACAAGAGCGGCTCCTGATTTTCGATTAGGGAAAGTTTGGATTTGTCGTAGGTCGAACCTTCAAATATTGCGACACCCGGTTTTTCCAGTTCTTTATCAACTGATCCCAGGCCGATCTCACCGCTGCATTCCGCCTTGCTTTGCGCAGCCCTGGTGGGATATCCAAAGAAACTTGCCGAAACAATGATCGTCTCTCCCATTTTTTTAAGTTTCGCTGAAGCTTTGGGGGACAGCTTGACCGACACAGTGAAACGCGGCACCTCGGCCAGTGACGACGGGGACTTTGAAGCATCTTTCCCTGATCCGCTGCTGCACCCGCCGGCAAACATGGCCACAAGCGCAACCAGCAATAACAAACAATTTACATGTCTCATGAGATTGCCCTCCTCATGTTCGGTTGCGTTTTATGCACTTTCCGGTGGGGCCCTTCGTACATTCCCCTCCATCTGTTCATGTAGCCGCAATCAGTTTTGCCCGGCAAAAATCTTGTTTAACCATAGATCGAGATTTCCCGGTTTGCCCCGCAATGGCTTATCGAAAAGCCGTTGCTGAAAAAACGGCGCTAGATTTTCCTGTTGTCGACCACCCGGCTGCTTTTTCCTTCCGAGCGCTGAATGGTTTTAGGTTCCACAAGTTTGATCTTCGCGGTGATGCCCAGGTAGTCTTTCATATCTTTGCGCAGCCGGTTTTCCAGCTTTTGCAGGGTCTTGATTTCGTCCGCGCCGGTGAACTGCTTTTCGGACAATTCCACCTGCACTTCCAGTGTATCAAGAGATCCTTCGCGGTCCACGATTAATTGATAATGCGGTTCGAGGCCTTCGATACCCACCAGCACCGCTTCGATCTGCGAGGGAAAAACATTGACGCCGCGGATAATGAGCATGTCGTCGCTGCGTCCTAAAACCCGCCCCATGCGGCGGTGCGTCCGTCCGCAGCGGCAGGGTGTGGGATCAAGGCGGCAGATATCGCGGGTCCGGTAGCGGATCAGTGGAAAAGCTTCCTTGGTCAGCGTGGTGAAAACAAGTTCACCCTCCGAGCCGGCCGGAAGTGTCTCGCCGGTTTTCGGATCGATGGTTTCCACCAGAAAATGATCTTCAAAGATGTGCATGCCGTCACGCACTTCGTCACATTCCATTGCCACACCGGGTCCCATAATTTCGGACAGACCGTATATATTGAAAGCTTTGATATTCAGCACTTTTTCGATTTCGCCACGCATTTTTTCCGTCCAGGGTTCCGCACCGAAGATTCCTACCCGGAGCGCCAGTTTGCGCATGTCCACGCCCATTGCTGCACCCTGTTCGGCAAGGTTGAGCGCGTAGGATGGTGTGCAGCAGATGGCCGTCGGGCCGAAGTCCTGCAAAATCATGATCTGACGCTTCGTGTTGCCGCCGGACATCGGGACCACGCTTGCGCCGATTTTTTCAGCCCCGTAATGGGCGCCCAGGCCCCCTGTGAAGAGGCCGTAGCCGTATGCGTTGTGAATGATGTCGTTTTTTGTGAGGCCGGCGGCCACAAAGCAGCGGCCCATTAATTCCGCCCAGGTTTCAATGTCCTGGCGGGTGTAGCCGACGACAGTGGATGCGCCGGTCGTGCCCGACGAGGCATGTAGACGCACGACGTTGCTCATCGGCGCGGCAAACAGTCCAAACGGGTAATTGTCCCGTAGATCCTGCTTGGTAGTCATGGGGAACCTTTTGAGGTCTTCAAGCGTTTTCAAGCTGTCAGGCGAAACACCTGCTTTGTCGAAGGCCTTTTTGTAAAAACCGACATTATGATAAACCCTATGCGCCACCTGACGCAGCCTTTTGAGTTGCAGTGCTTCAAGGGCTTCATGGGGCAGGGTTTCAAATTCTTCGTCGTAAATCATGTGTGGCAATTCTCCCGTTTTCAAGATATTTTTTATCCTATAACATAATTCATTGACGAATTAAAGCGGGACAGGAAATTAAGCCGGTGCGGGCCTGAGATGATCGTCCCACTCCGTCACGAAGTCCGGTTCTTTGCCGCACTCCGGATGATTGGCACGCCGTATGCCTGCCT
>CAZXIP010000115.1:0-4563 GCA_964640755.1 uncultured Smithella sp.
GCCATTGGGCTGGGTTTGAGAAAAATAGGTGATAAATGATTAAAATTAATCTTTTACCTTACCGTGAAAAAGCAAAGAAAGAAAACCTTGCAAGACAGGTGACGATTATTGCCGGTTTGTTTATTCTTTTTCTTCTTTGTCTTGCCTGGGGCTATTTCTACATGTTTTCTCAAGTGAAAGACCTGGAGGCAAAACTGGCAGATTCCCAGAAGACCTTAAAAGTCTTGGAAGCAAAAGTAGGCGATCTGGAAAAGTTTAAGAAAGAGAAAGCAGATCTTCAGCTAAAGCTCGGAGTGATTGGCACGCTGGAGGAAAACCGCCTGTTGCCGGTGAAAACGCTTGATGACTTATCCATGTTGGTTCCGCAGCAGAACATCTGGTTTACAAAAATCACGCAGGCGAATGACAGTCTGAAAATAGAGGGAGTTGGCCGGGACAATATTGTCGCTGCAGATTTTATGAAAACCGTTGAAAAGTTTGACCCGATACAGTCTGTCGATTTAGTTTCTTCAAAAAAGCTGGTGATCGCCGATATGACGTTCCAGCAGTTTATCTTTTCCTGCAAAATGAAAAAGGGATTTTAATTTATGGCCATAACAGCTAACGACATCAAAAAACTGTCTCCGCAGGCCAAGGCCCTGATCGTCATCGTGGTTATTCTGGTCATTGGCTATCTTTATTATTTTTATTTTTTGTCGGATCTTATAACAAAGAAATCAACTCTGGAAAAAGAAAATCAGGACATTCAGGTTCAAATTAAACAAAAAGAAAAAGTATCCGCGGAGCTCAATAAGTATAAGGGTGAGGTTGACGCGCTGCAAGATAACTACAAAGTAGCTTTGTTAAAACTTCCCGACCAGCGGGAAATCCCCGGCCTTTTTCATTCTGTCTCTCAGGCAGGCAAGGATGCGGGTGTTGAATTTTTATTGTTTGAGCCGAAGCCTGCCGTGCCCAAAGGCATGCCGGATGCCGGAAAACCGAAAGTTTCATCTTTGATGAAACCATCCGATCAGAGGCAGGAAGAAGCAAAAAAGGCGGAAGCCCAGAAGCCTGCCGACAAGAGCAAGCCTGGTGATGGGAAAAAGGCGCCGGAGCCGGAACCTTTTTACGAGGAAATACCGGTCAAAGTGACAGTGACAGGCAGTTTTCAAAATACAGTTTCCTTTTTCGAAAAAGTGGCCAAACTGCCGCGCATTGTCAATATTTCCGATATTTCCATGGGTGACAGGAAAAATGTGAAAGGCCGGGGAGACCTTATCACTACATCTTGTACTGTGAAAACGTACATGTTTGTAGATAAAAAAAGAGCAGACAAGTGAAAAGAAAAATGAAAAAAATTAAACTTATCATTTTGTGCAATGTGCTGGTTCTTTTTATGGCGGCTTTTAGTGTTTACTGTGCCGAGCCGGTCAATCCCGCTCAGCAGCAGGAGAAGCCGTCAACACCCGCCGCCGCCGGTTCTTCGGAAGCCCAGGCACCGCCTTCCTCGCCTCAGGTTGCGCCATCACCTCAAGCACCGGGAACCGTTGCGAAGGACGCCACGACACCGGTGCTTTCATCGCCATCTGCGACTGCATCCGGAAGTGCATACAGCTACAATCCGGCAGGTAAACCGGATCCTTTCAAACCGTTTGTTGACGTCGATGTTAAGTCCGCGCAAAAGAAAAAAGAAGAATCCATCTTTCCACTGGAAAGGGCGGAGATTGACAGTTTCACGCTTGTGGGAATCGTCGGTGATCAATCGAAGAGAATGGCAGTGGTTCAAGACTCAACGAAAAAGTTCTATCCCGTGTTTGTCGGGTCACGTATTGGCACGCGCAAGGGAAAAGTAACCGGTATTCTCGCAGATCAGATTACGGTTGACGAGTTGGACGATAGCAATAAGGTAAGAAAAATTATTTTGAAACTGCGTAAAAATACTACGAGGTAAAGTCATGAAAAAATATTTATCCAAAGTAATCCCTGCTTTTATAATCATCTCGATGTTTCTTTTCGCTCCGGCCGGGGTGATTACGGATTTAAATGCAGATCAAAATAAAGATCCCGGTGTGGGTTACCTGGAAAATATATTGTTTGAAAAATTATCCGGCCGGGAAAGAATCAGCCTTGTCGTATCCCAGCAGCCCCGGGTTGCTCCTCCGTCCATACAGTCCGACAGGAGCCTGCTGATCCGGCTGGAGGATCTTTTTGCTCCCGATCATATGCGGAACAATGTCGGTGAGGGGCGGCTGCTGAATGTGACCAGTGTGTCGGCCCAGCAGCAGACCGAAGCGGGCAGGCAATGGGTTAATTTGAGAATCAAGATTAAGGAAAATGTTCCCTATACCATAAGGCAGGAAGGGAAAATTATTGTTATTGATTTTAATATTTCCGGTGTGGAAGCAAAACTGAAGCAGGCCTTAAAACAGGTTAGCAGAAGTCAGCGGGGCGGTTTTGCAGAAACAGAGATGGACCGGTCCGATCGGCGAGACGGTGTAAAAAAATACACGGGCAAAAACATCTCGCTTGATTTTCAGGATGCTGATATTAAAAGCGTTTTGCGGTTAATGTCTGAGTATGGCGACAAGAGTATTATTGCCGGTGATGATGTTAAGGGCAATATCACGCTTACAATGAAAAATGTACCGTGGGATCAGGCGCTCGATTCTATCCTGAAAATTCATGGTCTTACAAAACAGCAGTCGGGCAATGTCATTACGATCATGACGCTGGAGCGAAAGAAAAAAGATGAAAAAGACAAGAAAGATGCCGATGCTGAACAGTACAAAGCCGAGGAGGAGAGTAAGGCAAGAGCGCTGAAATCTGATGTCGAAAAAGGAAAATTGCGCCAGATTCTGATCGAAGCGAAAATCGTGGAAGTGTCGGAAGAATTTGTTCGAAATCTGGGTGTGCAATGGGGATTTGGGAACCATTCGACCACGGGGGATTACGGTCTTGGATTGTCTGCTGGCACTAATCCGCTTACCCAGACCAACGCGAAAACACTTTCATATCCTTCGGAAATTCCATTCTCAAAATACGGCACAACCGATTTGCTGGAGATGGCGGCGGTAAATTTCCCATCCAGTGTCCTGGGACCGACGTTAGGACTCGTTTTCGGCGGCGCCCGCAGTTTCATCGAGGTTCAGCTTTCGGCCATGGAGGCAACAACAGAGGGTAAGGTGATTTCATCCCCCAAAGTCGTTACGATGGATAACGTGAAAGCCGTCATTAAGCAGGGTGATGATGTTCCCTATGTGACGCCCGCTTCGGGAACGTCGCCTGCAACAGTCACTTTTAAGGAAGCTGTATTGCGTCTGGAAGTGACCCCCAAAATCACAGATGATGGCCGGATCTCCATGGAAATCAAAGCGACGAATGACACGCCCGATTATGCGCAAGGCGAGAAACTTCAGGGCAATCCTCCCATTCGCAAAAACGAAGTGGAATCAAAAATTGTTGTAGCGGATGGAGATACTGTTGTAATCGGTGGCGTGTCCAGGATTCAGGATGATAAAATAGACAGCGGTGTTCCCTGGTTCTTAAAGATTCCTATATTTGGCTGGCTGTTCAAAACGGAAAATATCAAACAGCAAAAACGGCAACTGATGATCTTTATCACGCCAAAGATCCTCGCGGGGTCCGGTCAAATTGAAGATGCGTGTGATGCGAGCCTTGATAACGTAGACAGCTGCCGCAAGTGGCAATAAGAAGGAATTTTTATAATCCGGAATCCCTCTGCACTGTCTTGTGCGGAGGGATTTTTTCGATGCATTAACCAGAGTTTCAAAAATACTCATTGAGCTGATTTAACTATGAAACCGTTTAATATAATCGTTGTATCCGCCCTGCTGTGCCAGTTATTGCTGGTTTCCTCCTGTGCCATGATTGCCAGGCAAAAAGCGCAGGCTGAGACTAATCAAAAGACGGGGTTGGCCCTCTTGGAAGCGGGACAGTACCTCGGCGCGCTTAAAGTGCTCCTGGAAGCCGATAAGGATGCCCCCGATGATCCCGTCACAAATTATTATCTGGGGATTGCCTATAACGGACGGGGAATGAGAGACATGGCACTCGAGCGTTTTCAGCGGGCGGTTTCCCTGAAAGAGGATTACTCTGAAGCCTATAATTATATTGGCGTCATCTATATGGACATGGGCCAATGGGAAAAGGCAATAGCAGCTTTTGATCAGGCATTAAAAAATTACCTTTATGAAACTCCTTCACTTGCTCTATTCAATTCAGGGTGGGCCTATTATAACCTGAAAAATTACAGCAAGGCATTGTCTCAGTATCAGCAGGCCTTAAGCAAGGACCCGACAGGCCGTCTGCATCCAAGAATCGAAAAAAATATTGGGTTGATTTATCTGAAACAATCGAATTTTTACGAGGCAAAGGCGCATCTCGAAAAATCCGTAAAATTAAATCCATCACTTTATGATGCGCACTTTTATCTTGGAGAAACATATCTCAAGATCAATGACAATGAGAATGCCGGAAGTTCATTCCGACAAGTCATTAAGCTTGCCCCGCAGACGCCTTTTGGACAAAAGGCAAAGGAGTATCTGCAGTCTTTGAGGTAACAGG
>CAZXIP010000115.1:4663-6394 GCA_964640755.1 uncultured Smithella sp.
CAAACTTCGAAAAAGAACGTCTTGTTTTTCTCGAGCAATATCAAAATTTATACCACAAAAAAATGTACCCTGACGCACTTGCGCTGGCTGAAGAAAGACTAAAGAATGTCCCCTTGGATGCCGATGCCTATGCGGCTATCGGTGCAACACTGATTGCAATGGACCTCATGGATGAAGCCCGCGAACTTGTCCTGACAGTGGAAAAGAAAATTTCCGCCATGACGCTGGTTTTGACACGGCTGGGTAATTTATATGCGGAAAAAGGTTATGAAAAGGATTCACAGTTTTGTTTTCAGAAATTCATGGCCCTGAACCCTTCCTTCCATGGCGGCCGGGAACCGATTCCGAATCAGAAAATTCATCAGGACATTCCAGATACTGAAATCAAAACAGCCTCCCCCGACAATGATCCTTCTTCAGAATACGTGATCCATACGTTGTCAGAATGGCTGAAAAATATTCACAGGATCAAAACCCATGCCGCAGCTAATAAGTGATTCTACTCTCAGCAGAATCCGTGCCATTAGGGGAAAATTCCGGGATTATCAGGTTGATGGCATCCTATTTTCCGGCATGAGCAATATCCGCTATCTGTCCGGATTTACCGGAAGTGACGGTGTCCTGGTTTTGGGTTCTGAGGGAGCGCGGCTGCTTGTTGACGGCCGTTACACTGTGCAGGCCGTTCGTGAAGTGCGACAGATTCCTGTTGTCCAATATGCCAATAAAATAGAGGGTATCGAAGACGCGGTTCGTGATTTAAATCTTAAAAGAATCGGTTTTGAGGCTTCGCTCGTTTGCGTGGATACGCACCAGGCATTAACGAAAAGATTGAGGAAATCAAAGCTGGTTCCACTCGGCGATGAATTAAGAATGCTGCGGGCATGCAAAGATGATCACGAGCTTCTCGTAATGAAAAAAGCCGCGGCAATTGCCTCGAAAGCGATGGCTGCGCTGGCGAAAGAAATCCGTCCCGGCTGGACGGAACGGGAGGCTGCCCTGCAGCTGGAAATGACGGCTCGCCGGCTGGGCGGCGAACAGGTTGCGTTTGAAACAATTGTCGCTTCCGGAGAAAATGCTGCTCTTCCTCACGCCAGTCCGACAAATCGGAAGATCAAAAAAGGAGATTTTGTCGTTGTTGATTTTGGTGTTAAGTATCGAGGATACTGTTCCGATGAAACGTGCACCTTCGCAATTGGGGAATTGACAGGTGATCAAAAAAATGCTTATCGTGCCGTTCTGCGGGCCCATGACGAAGCCATTGCCTGCGTCAGGGAGGGAACCGCTGCAGCGGATGTCGACGCTGCAGTCCGCAGGGTCCTGGGGGACCAATACGGCCGGTTTTTTGTTCACGGAACAGGCCATGGTGTCGGTCTGGAGGTTCATGAGGCGCCGCGCCTGGCTCCAAATTCACAGGATGTTTTGAAAGCGGGCATGGTTGTCACGGTGGAACCCGGCCTTTATTATCCGGGCCGCTGGGGTATTCGTATCGAGGATACAGTTTTCGTGAAAAAAAACAGTTGCGAAAAAATAACAAAGATGAATAAAAAACTTATCGTCATCAAATAAATTCTGAGGTTGTTCTGTTATGAAGGTATTTCCAGAAGACCTACTATACAGTCGAGAGCATATCTGGGTGCGGGTTGACGGAGACATGGCCACGCTGGGGATTACGGATTACGCCCAGGAATGCCTGGGAGAAATCCTTTCGATAGAATTTCCTGAAATTGATAC
>CAZXIP010000116.1:0-6361 GCA_964640755.1 uncultured Smithella sp.
ACGTGATCGCCGTCCAGCCATGTTTCGTCACCCACGCGCAGGGCGTCAACCACAAACGTGAAATAGGTGGGCTGCCCTTTAGGCGGGATGATCAGGTAGCTTCTCCACGGGCAGAAGGTGTCCATGACAAAGCTCATCGTGCGGATGCGCGATCCGAGATACACGTCAATCCCGCGCCTGCCCATTTCTTCCTGGATTGCCTTCACGCGTCCCGGATTGTCGATGTAATATTTATCGGTGGGATCCAATATTCTGGTCATATTTTTTCTCCCTTCAATACTGAGTCGGAATCCGTGACAACACTTTGTTCAGGCGGTCGGACACGGATGCCAGTTTGAGCGCTTTAGCCAGATTGCCCTTGAGTTTGAGTTTTCCGGTCATCAGGGCTTTTTGCGCTCCGAGTTCCGCACGGGAAATCCTGGAAAATGTCTCATAATCACCGATGATTCGAAATTCGGCCTGGGGAGGGTCACCCGTTCCCGTTTCCACGCGTGTGACCTTCCCGTCTTTGCATTCAACAAAGAGAAATTGCTCCTCCCCGCCGGGGCAGTTTTTGTAAATGTTGGACATCGATGTGGTGACGTTGTTCATCTTTTCCGGTGGAAGTTCAGCCTGCAGCCTTTTCAGCGCTTCGTCGCGCCATGACGGGCTCAGGTATGCGAGCAGATCTGACATGTTGATTCCTCCTGTCTGGTTGGTTGGCCGGCCTGGAAGGGGCCTGCCGGATGGTTTGTGGTTACAGGATATTCCTCCTCTGAAAGGGGAATTATAGCTGGCTGACTATAGGACCAAAAGAAAGGTCTGTCAATACCATAAAACGGCGACTTCAGCCGGTCTTGGATTGATATCAATCCGGTGCTGTTTTTTATGTCAGGTTCACGGACGATTGCAGCCTGTTATTTCCGGCCGATGATTAAAAATATTTCAAACAAACGGGTTTGTCCGCCTTCAACCGGTTTTTCAACCTGTGCGGCCGTCAGATGTCGAACATCACGAAAGCCTGTGTCTGTATACATTTGATACAATGTTTTCCTATCAAACCCAAAGTGAAAAACACCTTCATTATTGCTGTGAAACTGGCCGTCATCCGGTTCCAGGTCTGCAACGGCCAGTTGCCCGGCTGGAAGAAGCAGCGAATGAAATTGTTTGAATAATGAGCTGATGTTTTTAATGTGATGCAAGGTCATGCTGCTGACAATAAGATGAAATGAACCCCTCATAACATCACCCTTTTCAAGGTCAACAAATTCAGCTTTTGCATTTTGCAGGTTTTGTTCTTTAGCGTTCTTTCTGAAGATATCCAGCATTCCCTGAGAGCTGTCCACGCCCGTTATGGAATTAACAAAAGGCTGAAGGGCAAAAGTCAAGAGTCCCGTGCCGCAGCCGAAATCCAGAACGTCCATGTCCGGCGTTAAAGTGATTTCATGAATCATGCTCCGGGCTATGTCCTCGGCCACTTTTACGCGGCCCGGAACCTGATCCCAGTTCGTTGACTCCTGGTCGAAATTGCGTTTTTTTTCTTTGTTCATATTCCTGCTCCAGTAAGGGGTGGATATGGATTTTAATGGTCGGCATCATAAACAAACAGTTTTTGAGTTTAACTTAAGAAAATCCTGTTTAAGGTTCAGCAGGCCTGACAATCCCCTCCACTCTGATGCCATGTTTTTTCAGGAGCTTCCAGAGGGTTACCCGGCTTATCCCCAGAAGACGCGCCGCCTCCTTCCTGTTTCCCTGGGTGGTTTCCAGCGCCTTTACAAGGTCTTCCCGATGGCTTGCGCTTGCGGGGGCATCGCTTCGCCGGCGAACTCCCGGTACAGGATGATCCTGGGTTAACGAATGCGGCAGATGTTGAGGCGAAATAAACTCCTCATGGCAAACAACGAATGCATATTCCAGAACGTTGGCCAGTTCCCTGATGTTGCCCGGCCAGGTGTAGTCGATCATTTTCTGCATGGTCTGTTCGCTCACCCCGTTGATGGGCTTTCCCGAGCGCAGTCGAAGAATCTTCAGGAAATGATTTATAAGCAAGGGAATGTCTTCGCTCCTCTCTCTCAAGGGCGGCAGGTAAATGGGGATAACGTTAAGCCTGTAATAGAGATCTCTTCTGAAGCGGCCTTCCTCGCACATTTTTTCCAGGTCCCGATGTGTGGCAGCGATGATCCTTACATCAATGGAAATGGTTGTCTGATCGCCTACGCGTTCGATCTCTTTTTCCTGAAGCACCCGGAGAAGCTTGATCTGCGTTGATAAGGGCACATCGCCAATCTCATCCAGGAAAAGATCCCCTTTGTGGGCAGCCTCGAATCGTCCTTTCCTGTCTCTGCCTGCTCCCGTGAACGCGCCCTTCACGTGGCCGAACAGCTCACTTTCGAGGAGCGATTCGTTGAGCGCGGCACAGCTTACTTTGACAAAAGGTTCCCCGTTCCTCTTTCCCAATTTATGGATGGCGTTTGCCACCAGTTCCTTGCCGGTGCCGCTTTCCCCGTATATGATAACAGGGGCATCGGATGCCGCCGCGTTTTGAATTAGTTCTTTTACGGCATGCAGGCTTGGTGCGCGTCCGATGATTCCCTCGAAGGTGTCTCCGGGGAGAAAGAGGTCTTTCAGCTCCCGTATGGCCTTTTCCTTCTCTACAAGGTCGGAAATATCGTTCAGGGTCTCAATACCGCCGATGATTTTGCCTTTGGCATTCTTCAGAACGGTCGCATTTTTCAATGCATAAAATAAGGAGCCGTCTTTCCTGCGCATTTGGCAGCGTCGCCTCACAACCTCTCCGGAAGTAAAAAGCGGGCAGATTTTTTCTATTTGTCCTTTTGGGCCGGCCACGAAGCAGCCGTCACAGTCGAGCAACGTGCAGGACTTTCCTATTAACTCTTCTGATGTGTAGCCGGTGATGTCTCTCATCGCCTTATTGACGGTGATGATGATGCCATCCGTGTCGACGACCATGACTCCATTCATCATGGTGTCTACAATTACTTTCCAGTAGTCTCCCAGATCTCTCCTCATGATGTGCTCCTGATGATGATTTTCCCTCGTCGCTTTACCGTGGATGTTAATTTAAATCATCTTGTTAAGAAACATATGTTAAATAATGGTTAACATTAACGCATATATTTTACAATATTTTGTTCTGATTTTTCTATGGCTACGAAAATACTATATTATTTTTAATTTCCATCAATGGTTAAACATGGTATAATAATTGATATAAGTAAAACAAAAACAATAAACTTTCAGGAGGATTACAATGTCTAAAAAATTATTAGTTATCGTTGCGGTTCTGACTTTTGTACTTTCAACGGTCAGCGTAGGTATGGCGCAGGATAAGGAAGCCAATAAGGCAGTCAGTGACAAGGTTACATCAATGGTTGCAGCGGCGAAAAAGGCTGTTAAGACTGTGCCCGCAGATGCTGTAAAAAAGGCTATAGACTCCAAGGAAAAGGCTATTATTCTGGATGTGCGAGATGGAGAAGAGTTTGCAGCCGGCCATCTTCCGGGCGCAAAAAACATTTCCAGAGGAACCCTGGAGTTTAAGGTCGCTAAAGAAATTCCGGATACCAATACAAAGATTTATGTTTACTGTAAAACGATTGCCCGTTCAGCCATGGCCACCAAAACCCTGAATGACTTGGGTTACAAAAATGCGGTTCTTATGAACGCCAAGTATGAAGATTGGGTCAAAGCCGGGCATCCGGTGGAACGATAATCATCATGATCAAGGGGGTACCGGATAACTGTGCCGGTGCCCCCGTTTTTCCATGACAAGTTTTTTAAAAAACAAAAAACCCCGGTGTAAAGCTAATGAAAAAAATCAATATATCGCGGCGGACTTTCTTGAAAGGCTCGGGACTGGCAGCCGGTGCTCTTTCCATGGGATTTTTTGATTTTACCAGTTGGTCCAGGGTCAACATGGAAGGTCCCGTGACGCGGATTCCCACCATCTGCAACGGATGTGGGAACCGTTGTGCCATCTTTGCCTACATCAAGAATAAGCGTATCTGGAGGATTGAAGGAAATCCCGAGGCGAACGGCAATCAGGGGGTAATCTGCCCTAAAGGCCATGGCTATATTCACGACCTTTACAATCCCAATAGAATCCGTTCCCCTCTGAAAAGGGTCGGCACGAAATTTCAGGCCATCTCCTGGGAGCAGGCTTATAAAGAGATTGCTCAGAAAATTAATATTGTCCTGATGGATAACGGTCCTGAATCCATCTTCTGGGTCAACTATCCCATGCCCAACCATGCCTATGCCCTGAGGTTGATGCACTCTCTGGCGAGCCCCCACTATTTTACACACGGGGCCACCTGTTTTACCGCAAGAAATGCAGCCTGGAACTTTACCGTGGGCAAACTCCCTTCCAATGATCTTGTTAATTCAAAATACATTATGATCATGGGCCGCAATCCGGCCGGAGGCATTGATCTCGGGCAGGTCAAGGATATCGTCAAAGCCAAAGAAAAAGGGGCCAAGGTGGTCGTCGTTGATCCACGCCACAGTGAAACGGCAATTCTGGCTGATGAATGGCTGCCCATCAAACCGGGCACTGATCTCGCTTTTCTTCTGGCCATGATCAATGTCATGATCCATGAGAAGCTATACGACAAAGATTTTGTCGAGAACCACACGGTTGGTTTTGAGCGGCTCGAGGACGAGATGATCAACTACCCTCCAGTCTGGGCCGAAAAAATATGTGAAATACCGGCACAGACCATTGTGCGCATTGCGCGGGAAATGGCCATGCAAAAACCGCGTGCCCTGCTTCATAGAGGTTATCACGGTGCCTTCGGAGCCCAGTACCTGAACAGTTTTCAGACGGCAAGAGCGCTTGCCATCGCAAACAGTCTTCTGGGAAATATCAATCGTGAGGGAGGGATCTATTTTTCAGAATCCGCCAATCTTGGGGAGTTGCAGCCTGCTCATCCCGCCCCGCCGGGGCCTTCCAGTTCCAAGGCGGATGGAACCGGCATACCCGGTCGATACCCGCTGGGTTCTTACGGAGACGGCATATCTCATTCCATCCCTGAACTTGCCTTGAGGGGGATACTCAAATGCGGGTTTGTTTATCACCATAACCCCCTTAGAACCAATCCAAATCCCAAAAGGGTCATCGCGGGCTACAAGAAACTGGAGCTTCTGGTGGTCATTGATCCGGTGCTTTCAGAGACCGCATCCATTGCCCACTATGTTCTTCCTGCCTCTTTCTATCTGGAAGCTGACGACGCAATTGACACGAAACACTCAGGCAAGCAGGCTCAGGTCAGCATTCAGCAGCAGGCTGTCAGGCCCGTGTTCGATACCCGTTCAGCATTTCAGATTATTACAGATTTGGGCAAACATCTTGGGGTCGGCAAATACTTCAATTTCACTCTCGATGAGGCAAATGCGCTGCGGCTCAAACCGTTTGGTGTGTCCCTCGCCAGTCTTAAGGATAAGGGTGTTCTGCCTGTCGGCCCTCATTGGAAGGATGGATTTGTAAAAGCGGATACCCCGTCAGGAAAGGTAGAGATTGCTTCCGCGGTTCTTAATGAATTGGGCTATCCTGCAGTTCCCCGGTGGGAGGCGCCGCTTGTTTCACCGGACGACAAAGATCCTCATTCCTTCCGGCTTATTCATGGCAAACAGGCATACCACACGCATGCCATGACCGCCAACCAGCCCTACCTCATGGCTATCAGCCGCCGTTACGACATGATCCGGTTATGGATCAACCGCTCAAGAGCGGAAAAGATCGGCCTGAAGGATGGAGATGTCGTTCAAATGAAATCCATGATTGGAGAGGGTAAAATCAGGGTAAAGCTGACGGAGGGACTGCATCCTTCCTGCGTCTGGCTTCCCAGCGGTTACGGCAATTTTTCGAAATACCTGACGACGGCTTATGATCAGGGACTTTCCTACAACGATTTCCTGCCGACCCTGTTTGATCCCGCCGTGGGTCATGCGATGGCGTCGGAAGTTATTGTTCAGGTGAAAAAGGCTTAAAGGGGTTTATCATGGCACGATATGGAATGGTCATTGACGAGACAAAATGTGTGGGATGTTACGCTTGCCGGGTAGCCTGTCAAAACCTGAATCATCTGCGGGAAAATGAGGCATACAATTTTCTGGAGGAGAGGGAATACGGAAAATTCCCCAATTTCCATCGAGTGTTCTTACCTGTCCAATGCCAGCACTGCGACAATCCCCCCTGCGTTTCGGTCTGTCCGACCGGTGCATCTCACAAGAGAAAGGACGGAATTGTTCTGGTCAATGAGAAAGACTGCATCGGCTGCAAATATTGCATCGCGGCATGCCCCTACAATGTGCGTATTATCAAGAAAGAAGGATATATTGAAAAATGCCGCTTCTGCCTCGAATT
>CAZXIP010000117.1:0-6357 GCA_964640755.1 uncultured Smithella sp.
GCGTAAAATATCCGTGAAAATGATGGACCGCTGCAGGGAATCCACCAGGTATTCGGCCAGATGTTTTTGCCAGTCGGACCATTCGGCGGTTTTATCATTAACGGTTTGTGTATCCATGGAGATTCTCCTTGTGTCTATTTAATTATCGATAATCATTGAAGGTACTTTATCCATGTATCATGCGGTTGTCAAGACGGTAAAGACGATATTGTGTGATCATGCGATCCAGAACAAGATGGCGGCCGGTGGGACAATGATTCAAAAATGGCATACCGTTCGCAATCCGATAGATTGGTCTCTCTGCTGAGGCCAGGCTCTTTTATACGTATGGAAAATTAATCAAAGTTCTGTTAATAAATACGATTATGTTCTTAAAAAAACCTTAAAGTGGGAAAAATATGCCGTCAGAAGATTTGAGCAAACTTAAAATTGACAAATCGGACAAAAAAAGCGTCACAGCCGGCCGCAAAAAGAAACCCTTTATTATTTCGGCCCTGGTTGCCCTGGCGATCATCGGAACCGTTCTGTATCGCACAGGCATTATCGCTCCGACCAGCACGGTGGATGTGACGACGGTTTCACTGGCTTATCCCTCGCAGTCATTGTCTGTTCTGAACGCCAGCGGTTACATTGTTGCCCAGCGCAAAGCGGCGGTTGCTTCCAAAATGACCGGAAGACTTACCGCCCTGATGGTCGAAGAAGGCAGCCTAGTGAAAAAGGGACAGATCCTCGCTCGAATGGAAAACACCGATGTCAACGCCGCAAAGGACCAGGTCACGGCCAATCTCGCCAATGCCAGGGCCATGCTTAAACAGGCCATGGTAGAGCGGGATAATTTGCGAAAGGATCATGACCGCTACCAAAAGTTGATCAGGGGAGGCTATGTTTCTCAATCGGAATACGATACGGTCAATACCCGGTATCAGCGTTCCCTTGAGGCTGTGAAAGCGGCCTCGGCAGCTGCGGATTCGGCGGCGGCCGCCCTTGCGGGAGCCGAAGCAAATCTCGATTACACGTTGATCCGCGCGCCATTTGACGGCGTGGTGCTGACCAAGAATGCAGACGTGGGCGATATTGTCACGCCGCTGGGTGCGTCCAGCACATCCAAGGCCGCTGTTGTCACGCTGGCTGATATGGATTCACTGCAGGTCGAAGCTGATGTGTCGGAAACCAGTATTACAAAGATTAAAGTCGGCCAGCCCTGTGATATTCAGCTCGACGCGCTGCCCGAAAAACGTTTCCGCGGAGAAGTGCATGCCATTGTGCCGACCGTTGACCGTGCCAAGGCGACTGTTTTAGTCAAAGTACGGTTTCTGGATCGTGATGTCCGGATGCTGCCGGATATGAGCGCCAAGGTGTCCTTTCTCTCCCGCGAACTGAACGCCGGTGAGCTTCAGCCCCGGTTGGCCGTGAATAAGGCCGCGCTGGTCAGCCGTGACAGCAAAAATATCGTTTATCGGGTTGAGTATGATAAAGTACGGGAGTCTGTCATATCCATCGGAGACACACTGGGAGACATGCAGGAAGTGCAAAAAGGTCTGAAACCGGGCGACCGCGTGGTGCTGAATCCGAAAGGATTGAAGGACGGGGCAAAGATCAAGATAGCGGAAAGGTAGCTTGCTGGTGAGGCTTGAAGCATCCATCAGGCTCTGGATCTTTATAACTCGATCGAAGGCGAAAGCCGCCGGATGCAGGTGTCCAACCGAATGATGCAGCAATCCTGAAAAATGAGATGATGACAAAATCCCAAAAACCCATTGTTGAAATTAAAAATTTATACAAGAGCTATCACCGGGACAGCCTTGTCGTGCCGGTGCTGTATGATATCACCTTTGATATTGCCGATGGAGAATTTCTGGCGCTGATGGGGCCGTCCGGCTCCGGCAAGACGACGCTTCTGAACCTGATCGCGGGCATTGACAAAGTCGATGAGGGAAGCATTCATGTCGGTGATATCGACATTACCAACCTGTCGGAGACGGAACTGGCCGCGTGGCGGGCCAATTCCGTCGGTTTTATTTTTCAGTTTTATAATCTGATTCCCGTTCTCAAAGCCGTGGAAAATGTCGAACTGCCGCTTCATCTCACCACGCTGTCCAAAAACCAGCGGCGCGAGCACGCTGAAATGGCTCTTTCGATGGTGGGCCTGGGGCATCGGATGGATCATTACCCCGGTGAAATGTCCGGCGGGGAGCAGCAGCGTGTGGCCATCGCGCGTGCCATTGTTACCGATCCGACCATTCTGGTTGCCGACGAGCCGACCGGCGATCTGGACCGCGTCTCAGCCGAAGAAATCCTTTCCATGATGGAGCGGCTCAACCGGGACATGGGAAAAACGATCATCATGGTTACGCACGATCCGCGCGCTGCGCAGCGAGCCGGTGTAATGCGCCATCTGGACAAGGGGTATCTCAACCATGATGCTGCTCAAAATCCTTTTTAGAAACGCTTTTCACAACAAACTGCGAAGCTCTCTCACCATTCTGGGGATAGCCGTGGCTATTCTTGCCTTCGGTCTTTTAAGGACGGTGGTCAGTTCCTTTTACGCCGGCGTCGAAGCGGCATCCACCTCGCGCCTGGTTACGCGCAATGCCATTTCCATTATCTTTCCGCTGCCCATTTCCTACACCGAAAAGATCCGGCAGGTCGAAGGCGTCAAGATGGTTTCCTACGGCAACTGGTTTGGCGGTGTTTACATCAACGAGAAAAATTTCTTCCCGAATTTCTGCGTGGAACCCCGGACCTATTTCGATCTGTATCCCGAATTTGTCGTTGAAAAGAATCAGAAAAAATCTTTCCTGGCTGACCGCAAAGGCGCGGTGGCGGGAAAAAAACTTGCCGATAAATATCGATGGAAGGTCGGTGATAATATTACGCTCAAAGGGATGATCTATCCGGGGAACTGGGATTTTGTCCTGAGGGGGATTTATACCGGCCGTGACAACACGGTTGACGAAACGCAGTTTTTTTTCCACTGGGCGTATCTGAACGAGACGATCAAAAAAGGAATGCCGGCCATGGCGGACCAGGTGGGTTTCTTTATGATCGGTGTGCACCGGCCTGACGCTGCCGCGGAAACAGCCGTCACGATTGACAGGATGTTTAAAAATTCACTGGCCGAAACACTGACGGAAACGGAAAAGGCCTTTAACCTTGGATTCATTGCCATGGCCGAAGCGATTGTCACGGCGATTCAGATGGTGTCGTTTGTCGTCATTTTCATCATCATGGCGGTTGTGGCCAACACCATGGCCATGACCACCCGTGAGCGAACCGGCGATTACGCGATTTTAAAAACACTCGGCTTCGGCGCCCGGGACATCACGATTCTGATATTCGGAGAAGCGCTGGTCATCACGATTACCGGAAGCCTCATCGGCATTGCACTGACGTTTCCCGCCGCCGCCGCTTTTGGCCAAAAGCTTTCAACGTACTTCCCGGTCTTTCTGGTTTCTGAGCAAACAATCTACATGGATGTGATTGCGGCATTTCTCATTGCGTTTCTTGCGGCAATCATTCCGACAAACCATGCCATCCGAATCCGCATTGCCGACGGGTTAAGGAGGATCGGCTGATGACGGTGCCTTTTTCCTACAGTTTTCGCAATCTCTGGAAACGCCGCCTGACCACTGTCCTGACAGTATCGGGCATGGCGCTGGTGGTCTTTGTTTTCGCCGCCGTGCTAATGATGGCCGCCGGGCTGCAGAAAACACTGGTCGAAACCGGCTCTCCCGACAATGTGGTTGTCGTGCGCAAAGCCTCCGCGTCTGAAGTCATGAGCAGCATCGAACGCAAATCAGCCGCCATCGTGGAAATGCTGCCGCAGATCGCCGTGGGCCAGCAGGGAAGGCCCATCATGGCCAAAGAATCCGTCGTCCTGATTGCCCTGAAAAAAAGAGGAACAGAAAAGTCCTCAAGTCATTCTAACATTGTCGTACGCGGTATCCAGGAAGAATCCCTGCCGCTTCGGCCGCAGGTAAAGCTGGTGGCTGGGCGTATGCTGCGGATGGGCTCATCGGAAGTCGTTGTCGGCAACAGCATTGCCAAGGGGTTTCAAGGTGTGGGTTTGCAGCAGACATTGACCTGGGGCATGCGAACCTGGACGGTTGTCGGTATCTTTGATGCAGGCAATACGGGGTTTGCCTCGGAAATCTGGGGCGACGTCGACCAGGTGATGCAGGCCTTCCGGCGTCCCGTCTATTCCTCGATGATTTTCAAATTGAATCATCCGGATGTTTTTGATGCGGCGAAGACGGCCATTGAAAAAGACCCTCGCCTGACGCTGGAAGCAAGACGCGAAACCAGGTATTATCGTGACCAATCGGAAATGATGGCCAAGTTTCTGCGGATTCTCGGTTTGTCCCTGACCATCATCTTTTCGATCGGCGCGATCATTGGCGCGATGATCACCATGTATTCCGCCGTTTCCAACCGCACGTCGGAAATCGGCACACTGCGTGCCCTGGGGTTTCGCCGCCGCAACATCCTGCTGGCTTTCCTGACAGAATCGCTGCTGCTGGGCTTTATCGGCGGATGTCTGGGATTGTTTTTCGCGTCGTTCATGCAGTTTATTACGATTTCCACGGTGAATTTTCAGACATTTTCCGAACTGGCTTTTAAATTCACGCTGACACCCGGCATTATTTTGGAGTCAATGTTTTTTGCGCTAATGATGGGATTGATTGGCGGCGTTCTGCCGGCATTGCGCGCCTCGCGGATGAAAATTGTGGATGCGCTACGGGCCTCCTGATGGCCCGTGCGAATCATGATGAAACAGTGACACGAACCGTCAATCTCTTGATTGGCGTTATCTGAAATGATATGTTCCGTGCATGAAAAAAACTATCATACAGATTTATGAAGTTCAAAAGCAGAAGGAAGCCGAAGCCCTGGTCGAGTTGGGTGTGAATCATATCGGGAGCGTTTTGGTCAATCAGGCCAAGTTGAAAATGCCTGCCATCCGTAAAACGGTCCGGGTGATACAACAGTCGGGTGCCAGAAGCGGACTGATTCCGCTGTTTCAGGACCCGATTAAAATATTTCAGGCCATCGATTATTATCAACCGGACTTTGTTCATTTTTGCGAAGTGCTTTCCCCCTTTCCGGGAGACCATGCCTCAATGATCCGCGAATACGATGCACTGCTGTCTCTGCAGCTGGATGTAAAAGACCGGTTTCCCCGGGTAGACATTATGCGTTCCCTTTCTGTTCCCCTGCCCGGTTTGCCGCAACCCGACGATATTCAAAAAAACATCCTGGGTTTTGCCGAACGCTTCGCGCCGTTTTCGGATTATTTTCTCATCGATACCCTGATCTGGAATCCGGAAGGGGCATCCGGGCAGCCGGTTCCGGGCTATGTTGGAATCACCGGTGCAGTCTGTGACTGGAACATGGCCCAAGCGGTTATAGAGGCCAGCCCGATACCGGTTATCCTGGCAGGCGGTCTTTCGGCGCAAAATGTCTTTGATGCGATTGTCAGTTTAAAACCGGTGGGCGTGGACAGCTGTACGCAGACCAATGCTGTTGATCGAAACGGCCGTCCTGTCCGTTTTAAGAAAGATATGAAAAAAGTCCGTCGGTTTGTGGAAGAAGCCCGCCGGGCCGACCGGTTTGTCCAAGGAGAAGGTTTTGCCGAACAATACATCGATGCAAAGAGAATATGAGACCCTCAAGGCAATGATCCATTTATATTGCCGTGAGGTTCATCAAAATAATGAATCCGGGTTGTGTCTTTCATGTAAGGAACTGCTGACCTATGCAAATTCGCGATTGGAAAAATGCCCTTACTCAAAAGACAAGCCCACGTGCGACATATGTCCTGTCCATTGCTATAAGCCCAGGCGACGTAAGCAGATTCAGGAAGTGATGCGCTATGCCGGACCGCGCATGATAAGCTCCCATCCTGTGATGGCTGTCCGTCATCTGCTGAAAAGATTGAAAAAACCAAAGGCGTGAAAACATGAAAGTAGCCATCATCGGGGCCGGGCCGGGCGGACTCTACGCGGCACTTGCGGCGGCAAAAAACAACATTCAGATTGACCTTTTTGAAAAGAGATGCGTCGGAGAGGGCATTGTATGCGGTGAGTGCATTTTTGATTCACTGGGCATTATGAAAAAACCGGGCAGTGGGTTATTGCATCCCGTAGATGAGGTTGTTCTTCAAGGATGTGGCTGCTATGTTTTTCCGCTGGGCCGGCATCGAAAATTATGGATGCTTGACAGACGATCCTGGCAGCAGGACCTGGCCCGGTGTGCCGCCCGCCGGGGCGTCGCTCTTTATGAGCATACGAAGATAACTCCTTCACGTCTGCTGGAGATGAAAAAAGAGTATGACTGGATTATTGATGCAAGCGGCGC
>CAZXIP010000118.1:0-6347 GCA_964640755.1 uncultured Smithella sp.
GGGCTTTGCCCATGCGGGCAACCAGCGGCCCCAGAACCAGGATCGAGGCGCGCATTGTCTTGACCAGTTCGTAGGGTGCAACACTGTTGGTGATTTTTTCGGCGTTGATTTGTACGGTGCTGTCACCTTCTATTTCAACACCCATGTTTCTCAAAAGCTTGTAGGTGGTTTTGATATCAACCAGATCGGGAATGTTGGAAAATGTGCAGGTTTCTTCAGTTAAAAGCGCCGCTGTCAGAACCGGCAGGGCCGCATTCTTCGCGCCGCTGATTGTCACATCTCCCTGCAGCGGTTTACCGCCGCGAACAACTATTTTATCCAATTATTTTCTCCTTCCCTTGATAACCCTTGATAATCCTGCATAGTCCGTACGTACGTCGATTGAGTCATAAAATTCACTCATTTCCATGATTGTTCGCACTTCTTTGGTTTGCTTATATCCGATTTCGAGCAAAAGCCAGCCCTTTTCCTTTAAATGTTTTTTTGCCTGATATACCAGATTTTCGTAAAATTCCAATCCTGTTTTTCCTGCAAACAATGCCTGGCACGGTTCAAAATCCTTCACGCCTGCGGGAAGGATCTCATATTCGTCGGCACCGATATAGGGAGGATTGGACACAATCAGGTCAAAGGTACCGCGGACCGGCGCAAACAGATCTCCATGGAGAAAGGTAATGGAATGATCCAGTCCCAGGGCGAGAGCGTTTTTTTTTGCAACCTTAAGCGCCGCCACTGAAATATCCGTGGCCGTGATTTGCGCCCCGGGAATTTCTGCGGCCAGGGCCAGGGCGATTGCACCGCTGCCCGTTCCGATATCCAGAATACGCGGCTGATCGACAGAGTGTACGCGAAAGACATCGAGCGTTTCCTCGACGATCACTTCCGTATCGGGGCGCGGTATCAGCACATCGCTGTTGACTTCCAGCGTAAAAGACCAGAAAGCCTTTCTCCCGGTGATGTAGGCTACCGGCTCATGGCGCAATCGCCTGCTGATGAATGCGCGAAAGGATGCCTGTTCAGCATTATTAAGAAGTCTTTCCGGGTTTTTAATCAAATCCAGACGGTCGCAATTCAGGCAGAAAGCCAGCAGGACTTCCGCATCCAGACGGGCTGACGGAATCCCCTCGTCTTCCAGTTGCATCGTTGACTGAGAAATGATTTCGCGAATGGTCATATGAGTAAATATCCTTCGATCACTGGTCTATTGTGCTCCGGAGCATTCGTCTCCTGCCGGTAAGATATCGGGGCCACGTATAACATTGAGGCAGAGCTGTCATCGGATGATTGGAAGAGGATGCTATTGATAATGCCTTTCGCCAAAGATTGCCCGGCCGACGCGAATGATGGTGGCACCCTCTTCGATGGCGACTTCAAAATCGCCGGTCATGCCCATTGAGAGCTCTTTCATCTGAACACCGGGAATGTTTTCGCTTGCTATTTCATCCCGCAGCCTGCGCAATCCAATAAAGAAGGGGCGGGCATCTTCCGGATTTTCAAAGAAGGGCGGCATCGTCATCAACCCCTGGACATTCAGGTTAGGCAGGACGGAGATCTGCCGGACAAGTTCCGGAACCCGCGATGGTTCCATGCCGCTTTTGGAGGTTTCACCGCTGACATTGACTTCGATCAGAACCTTCAGCGTGCGCTGATTCTGTGCCGCGCGTTTATCCAGCTCTCTCGCCAGTTCGAGGCGGTCAACGGAGTGAATCCAGTGAAAGAGATGAACGACATACTTTACTTTATTGGTCTGCAAATGTCCGATCATATGCCAGGAAACGTCTTGACTGATGACCGGGATTTTTTCTCTTGCCTCCTGAACGTAATTTTCGCCAAACCACGTGATGCCCGCATTCAGGGCCTCACGGATGCGTTCGGGAGGAACCGTTTTGCTGACAGCCATTAGTCGAATGTCTGCCGGATTGCGGCCGGAACGCTGTGCCGCGGCTATCATTTTCTGCCTGATGCGCATGATATTGGAGACGATATCTGTTTCCATAATGGTTCACCTAAATTGGACTGCGCTGATCTTGTGAAGTTCTTCCAGCGCTTCACAAAGCGGCAGGCCGATGACGTTGGTGTAGGAGCCGTGAATGGCTTTAATGAAATAAGCCCCCATTCCCTGAACCGCGTATCCGCCCGCCTTATCATAGGGTTCACTGCCGTCCGCATACCAGTCCATCTCTTCGGGACTGATCTTTTTAAACTGAACGGTTGACCGGACGACTCTTGTTTTCGATAAACCGGAAACAGCACGGATGATGGTAAAGCCTGTGAAAACAGTATGTCGTCGACTGCTCAGTCTCTGCAGCATTTCCCGGGCCTGTTTTCTGTTTTTAGGTTTGCCAAGAATCAGATCGTCGATCACGACAATCGTGTCGGCCCCCAGCACCATGGCCTTCGGATACTGATTCGCAACCTCTGTGGCTTTAGCAAAGGACAGTCTTCGAACGTGATTTTGTGGACTTTCGCCCGAGATGTAAGATTCGTCAACGTCAGACGGAATAATTTTGAATTTCAGGCCCACGGAACGCAGAAGCTCCTTTCTTCGAGGTGATGCGGAGGCCAGAATAAGGGGGAAAGATAAGGAAATGGTCATCATGAGTTCTTTCTATAGTGAATTTGCTGTTTTTTATTCCAGATAACAGTGATCCTGTCAATTGTATTTTGCCGTTGCATCTTTGAGTGACTTGACATAATGAAGATCATCAGAAATCATCATGTGGGGCGCATTTATGAAAAAAATCGGTAGACTTTTCCTGGCTTTTGTTTTTCTTGCATTATTGGCGAGTACGGCCGATGCGGCACGAAGAATCGTGCAGATGACGGTTCCCGGTTGCTTTTCCTGAGGTGCAAGCAGAAGGGTAGGGGCTATCCTTAAAAATATTAATGGTGTGCAAAACCACCAGATCAAGCATCCGAATATTCTGATCGTTACCTTCGATGATGAGCAAACAACATTGAAGATCATCGTACGCAAACTGGAAGAAGGGACTTTCCCTCTGGATGGTAATCCTGTCTATCTAGAATAGTGAAAGCCAGTTTGTCACAAGTATTTTTTCAGTTTTTTTGCCTCCAAACGTTCGACGACTTTCTTGACATCCTGCGAATGCCCTCTTTTGCAGATCAGGATGGCGTCTTTTGTATCCACAACAATGACATCCTTCATTCCGACCAGCGCTACAAGTTTATTTGTGCCGCAGATGAGAGAATTTTCCGTGTCCTCAAGGATGATCTCCCCACCGCCTGAAGAGGCGTTGCCTTTGGCGTCTTTTGTGGAGATGTCCCACAGAGCGTCCCAGCTGCCCACATCGCTCCAGCCAAATTCGGCCGGCAGAACAAAGACATGTTTCGCTTTTTCCATCACGCCGTAGTCGATAGAAATAGAAGCCAGTTTCCGGTATATTTTCTCAACGGTTTTGGCTTCGGATGTCTTACCCAGCGTTTCCCTGATAGTCATCAATCCCGCGTGCAAATCCGGCAGGTAATTTTTTATTTCGTTTAATATGACCGAGGCTTTCCAGATGAACATGCCGCTGTTCCAGAAGAAATTTCCGCTTTTCACAAAAGCCTTTGCCTTACGGACATCGGGTTTTTCACGGATCGATTGTACCCGAAGGATTTCCTGACCGGCGATTTTACCCGTTGAATTTCCGCCTTCCAGATAGCCGAATCCGGTATGCGGTCCGTCAGGCTGGATCCCGATGGTGACCAGGGCACTTTCCCTTTCCGCGGCCTGTGCGCCAGCGGAAATCACGGCCCGGTATTTTTCTTGGTTGGCGATCGCGTGATCGGAGGGCAGAACCACCATGACATCATCTTTTGCCTTTTTCTGAATGTGCAGGGCGGCCAGTCCTATGCAGGCGGCGGTGTTTCTGCCGACAGGTTCGATGATAATGTTTTTTGCCGGGACTTCCGGAAGCTGTCTGATCAATTCTTTCGCATGTTTCCGGCCTGTGACGACCAGAATGTTTTTGGGATTAATAAGGGGTTTGATCCGATCTACCGTTTCCTGAATGATCGTCCGGCTGCTGACGATATCCAGCAGGTGTTTCGGTTTTTTCTCCCGGCTCCTGGGCCAGAACCGGGTGCCTCTGCCTCCTGCCATGATGACTGCGTGCATTTGCATTCTCCTTTCTATTCACATAATACAATCCGGCTTGCAAATTCAAGCACGAAAAGCTAATGAATAAAATTATCAGCAGACTTTATGCTTTCACTGATTTTAGAGAGGTTGAGATGTATCCGGAGATCACATTGAAAAGCGGCAGGGAGGCGGCCGTTCTGCGCGGGCATCCCTGGGTTTTTTCCGGGGCAATCGCCGGCTTAAAGGGAAAACCGGCCGACGGAGATGTGGTTCTGGCAAAAGATGCCAAAGGCCGGGGCTTGGCGCTGGGCTTTTTTAACAGTCGCACGGACATTGCCTTTCGTGCCTTGACCCGGGAGACGGGCAGGGTGATTGACGCGTCCTTCTGGGAGGAAAGGGTTTTAGCCGCCTGTCAATTGCGCGAAAGAATCATCAGTTCAAATACCAGTGCGTATCGACTGATCAACGCGGAAGGTGACGGTTTTCCCGGCCTGATCGCGGACATTTATAACGATACGGTGGTTTGTTCCATCACCACGGCAGGCATGGAAAAGCAGAGGGAAAATGTTCTCGAGGTCCTGATCGATCATCTCAAACCGGTCAGAATATACGAACAAAGTGCAGGTCGTTCCCGCGGGATGGAGGGTTTGAAGGAGCAGAAGGGATTTCTTTACGGCAGCGATCAAAAGGGGATTGTGCACGTGATGGAAAACGGCCATCTGTTTGAAGTGGATTTTGTCAGAGGCCAGAAAACAGGCTTTTTTCTAGATCAGCGCGTCAACCGTGAAAGGCTGGGCGCACTGGCAGGAGAAATGACCGTGTTAAACTGTTTTTGCTATACAGGCGCTTTTTCAGTTTACGCCGCCGTGGGCGGGGCGAAAAAAGTGGTCTCCCTGGACATTTCAAAGTCCGCATGCGCCGCCGCTTCGGAGCATTTGAAAATCAATGGTTTTTCAACGGATGATCATCCCGTGATCGAAGCGGACGTGTTTGAATATCTGCGCAATCAAAAGGATTCTTTTGACCTGATCATCCTCGATCCACCGGCGTTTGCCAAAACCAAACATGATGTGCCGAAGGCTTCCCGCGGCTACAAGGAAATCAATATGCAGGCCTTCAAGCACCTGGCTCGGGGCGGAATACTGGCAACGTTTTCCTGCTCCAATTTTATAGAGGAAGACCTGTTTTACAAAATCGTTCAAGGATCTGCCCGCGATGCAATGGCGGATGTGCAGTTGCTGGCCAGGCTGGAGGCCGGGCCGGATCATCCGCTGGCGCTCGGCCATCCGGAAGGTCGTTACTTAAAGGGGCTGCTTTTGAGAAAAACATGACCGCAGGGCCACGGATCAACCAGCCGTGTCCCCGCGGAGTCCTGATTAGTATTTAACGATATTTTCAGCAATTCTGTCCTGGATGATTCTCGAGGCCATGTGATTGCCCACTATACCGGTAATAACGGAAACGGACGTCAAATCTTTTTCTATATATTCAATCAGGATGGTCACCTTTTCATCCGAAATAACGGCTTTGATGGAACCGCTGGCAATTTTACGGTCTTTTTGGATATCACGGCCCTTGAGGTCGGTTACGGCCTTATTGCAGGCCTGCCAGACCGGTTCGATGTCCGCTTTGTAATGCGTTGTCAGAGAATTGTCCTGATAAATGAATTTCCCGGAACTGATGCCCATGACCTTGCCGTTCATGACCATGGCGGCATTGCATCCGCACAGAAGCGTAATCATAAAAAATAATAAAAATATTTTTGTTTTCATGGATTTCCCTCCCTGCAATAAGTTGCGTAACGCGAGATTGGCTATGTCACCCTGCTTATGGAATTCTGCACGGTTACGTCATGAATCTGTAATAAACTGATGAACCTGCCGCCCAGATTAACGCTCCCGCTGTGATTAAAACACAGGCGTAAGCCAGAATTTTGCTCCAGGCGTTTTCCGGTTTCAAATCGTTGTACCCGAGCACGTAAGCCAGAAGCAAACCGGACAGAAGTCCGCCACCGTGTGCCCAGTTATTGATGCCGCTGAAGAGAAAACCGAAGATGACCAGGCCGACCACCCATCCCAGCGCCTGTTTATATATTGCCTCTCCATAAGCTCCGCCGCGGCTTTTGCCATAATAAATAATTGCGCCGATCAGACCGCAAACCGAGGCTGATGCCCCGATCGTAAATCGCACGCCGGCTATAACGGAGAGGGCAAAACCGGCTATGCCGGTCAGAATGTAAATGTTTACAAAACGGTGCAGGCCG
>CAZXIP010000119.1:0-2503 GCA_964640755.1 uncultured Smithella sp.
TTTACGATTATGTGCCGGCAAGCATCGATTATCCGAAAATCAGCATGTATGAATGTGTGAGAAGGACTGCGGACGAATATCCGGATGAGATCGCATACGATTTCATGGGAACCTGCAGGACCTACAAAAATTTCATAGCGGATATTGATCAATTCGCAAGGGCGCTTTACGCAATAGGCTTAAGAAAAGGCGATACCATCACCATATCGATGCCTACATCCCCCCAGGGGGTTATCGCTTTTTATGCCGCAAACAAAATCGGCGTGATCGCCAGCATGATCCACCCTTTGTCAACCCAGAGCGAAATTGAATTTTACGTGACAAAAAGTAAAAGCCGCATGGTCCTTACCATCGATATTTTTTATGATAAACTGGTTGCAGTTCAGAAAACAACGGGTTTTGAAAAGCTGATCATCGCCAAAATACCCGACTATCTCCCGCCTCTTTTGAGCGTTCTGTACTGGCTCAAACAGGGGCGGAAGAACCCGAAAGTTACAAACACGGATAAAGTGATTTTGATGTCAACCATGATGAAAACAAAATACCCCGACCATCCCCGGATTGATGTCAAGACGGAAGAACTGGCCGTAATCCTCTACAGCGGCGGAACAACAGGCAAGCCGAAGGGGATCATGCTTTCCAACTACAACTTTATTGCAGAAGGACAAATGGTCGCGCAATGGGGAGGCATCGACAGAAGGTACCCAAAGATGCTGGCCATACTTCCGATATTCCACGGATTCGGGCTTGGAGTCTGTGTCAACGCAGTATTGATGGCGGGTGGAACGTGCATCATGGTTCCGATATTTGAGCCGAACAATGTTGCAAAACTGATTAAGAAGAAAGAGCCCAATTACCTGATCGGCCCCCCGACGCTCTATGCAGCACTGAATAAAAATGAAAATTTCCGGAAAGCGAATCTTGACTGTTTCAGAGCCGCCTTCAGCGGAGCAGATACCCTTCCCAGCAAGGTAAAGCAGGAGTTTGAAAGTATTGTCAAAGCAAGGGGAGGGAAAGTGAAACTCCTCGAGGGATACGGATTAACGGAAGCGGTGACCGCGATCATGGCGATGCCGCTGAATGAATATCGGGAAAACAGTATTGGTGTGCCTTTCCCGGACATGCGGGCGAAGATCGTTAAAAAAGGGACAATTGAGGAAGCCGAACCCGGAGAAGAGGGAGAAATATGCGTTGAGGGTCCGGCTGTCATGATGGGGTATCTTGACGAACCTGAAGAAACGGCAAAAACCATCAAAAAACATGCGGACGGAAGGTCATGGCTCCATACCGGAGATATCGGTTATATGGACCAGGACGGTTTCTTCTATTTTAAATTAAGAGAAAAACGGATGATCAAATCTTCCGGCATGAATGTGTATCCGGCGCAGGTTGAAGAACAGCTCAATACTCACCCCGATGTGGCGGAAGTCTGTGTCATCGGAGTCCCGGATCTTCAGCAGGTGGAAAAAGTAAAGGCGTTCGTCGTTCTTAAAGACCCTTCCAAAGCCTGTCAGGAAATGGAAAAAGAGCTGATTAACCACGCGCAGAAAGACCTGATAAAGTGGAGCTGCCCGAGAGAGGTGGAGTTCGTAAAGGAACTGCCGAAAACCCTCGTCGGCAAGATTGCATACAAAGTCCTTGAAGAGGAGGAGATCAAAAAATTAAAAGCGGAAGGGAAATTCTCGGGCTAAAACGGCATCATGAAAAAGATTTATGAGAGCCTGCTTCTGGATTCAACAGGCCTGCAGAATGGGAGCGTACGTCTGACCTGGCTGGGTACCGCCGGTATGTTCATCACTGACGGGAAAACAGGCATCCTCATCGACCCCTACGTAAGCCGATTCAGCTTGAGCGCAGTCGCATTCCGATTGCCCCTGAAGCCCGACCGCGCCCTGATACGAAACTGGGTGGAGAAACTCGGCAGGGGAAAAATCACTGCCGTCGTCGTAAGCCACAGCCATTTTGACCATGCCGCGGACGCCCCGTATTTTGCAATCGAAGCAGACACGCCGATCATCGGTACAGAAAGCACCGTGAACGTGGGCAGGGGCGCAGGCCTTGAGGAAAGCAAATTGATTGCTGTGAGGCCGGGACAAACCATGTCGTTCGGAGATTTTACTGTAACGTTCATTGAAAGTGTTCACGGCCCCGCCGTGCTGGGCCGCGTGCCCTTTCCCGGAAGCATTGACAAACCCCTTGTCCCTCCGGCAGCTGCGGTAAAATATCGTCTGGGCGGTGTTTTTTCGTTGCTGATCAAACATCCGGCCGGAACGATTCTCCACCATGGGAGTGCCGGCTTCAAACCGGGGATGTATGACGGAATCTCTGTGGATATTTTGCTTCTGGGAATCAGCGGAAGAGGGAATACCAATCAATATCTGGAAAACGTTGCATTGAAAACCAGGGCACGACTCGTGGTCCCCATTCATGCAGACAATTTCTTCAAACCACTTGAAGACGGTATATCCTTTCTCCCCACGGTGAAATTTGGTGAATTCTGCAG
>CAZXIP010000119.1:2603-6341 GCA_964640755.1 uncultured Smithella sp.
CGCTATTTGCCCTTTAAATAATGATCGCTCAAATGATGTAGCAGATGATGAAATTCCTCATGCTTCCCTGTTCCGATCCGGGCGGTTTCAATTTTTTCAAACCCTTCAAACAACTCTTCCTGGGTTTTTTCCGACAGGCGGTCATCGGCCATGGCAAAAAGAATGTTATTTTCTTTATCGATGTGATCGGTAAGAAGCTCGATATAATCGCTGGCGTTTTGCGCAATCGCTGAAGCGGCTGATGTATCATTCATTTTATATCGTTCAAATGCGTCCGTCATCACACGGATATATTTTCGTCCCATTTCGTGTTCAAAAAGCATCACGGCAATCGGCCCGTCCTGGGGAATACCGACATGCATCAGGGCAGGAAATAAAAGTTCTTCCTCTTTTCCATGATGGCATTTATCGACAAAGACTTTGAGGAATTCAAGGATGCTTTCAAAATGTTCATTCTCCACATGGCCTTCGGCCAGCAGTTGCCGACTGACTTCACCTAAAATACGAAGCATCAACAGGACGCCTTCATGCTCGTCCTTTAACTGCCGGGTTGCTTTCATGATGACCTCCTATAGACTCACGTAAGTTGTCCGCTCCAGGTTGGTTTCCATTGTCCATACGGAAACCGTGCAGGCGGTTATACGAAACACGATCAGCGCATCTTGACCCTGCTGCCCCATCAACGGTTTTAACCAGGGCCTGGCTTCAAGGATTTCTTTTTTCAAACCCTCATCACGTAATACTTCAGCAACGCCGGCAACCCTCACCTGTTTATCCGGACTGTTGAAGCAAACTTCGACATTTTTATTGTTCTGCAGTTGTGAATAAAGTGACTTGAACGCGCCGGTGTGAAAAATTATGCCTTTTTCATCTGCCCGGTACATGAACATTCCGCGCACACGCGGCTGATCACCTTCCATCGTAGCCAGATGGCAGCCGGGATTTGCGTTCAGGAATTCCAGAATTTCGTCTCGATTCATTTTTTATCCTTTCCCTTTTTCAAAAGTTCCAGCCTGTTTTGGACGGCCCGGGCTTTACTTTGATTTCCGTCTTCAAGATAAAAGGTATGCAGTTTTTCCAAATAGGCCCAGAGCGGCCTACGCCAGCCGTTGGCAGAGGCCGTGTCAATGGCTGTCTGTAAAATTGTTTCATCAAAAGGCATATGGTTTACCCAGACACCCGCTGCAACCAGCCGGGACAACGGATCGCCGATAGCGGAAATTTCATGGGCGGCGAGCGCCGCATCGCTGCGCGCTGCGGATTTCAGCACACCGGAGTAGCGAGACGGCAGTGCGTTCACATCCACGGCCGCAAAATTACCCTGTAAAAAACGGCAGTAGGCCACATCGGCAGCATCAGGTTCCAGACGTTCTATTTTGAGAAACTCACTGTCATCAAAACGCTCGAGCGATGCAGTGTGCAGGGCATATTTCGTAAGGTAGGCAATGGCTAAAAGCCGCATATCATTACCGGCCACGATTTCTCTTGTGGCTTTAGCAAAATGAGGCTCCGTGGAAAGTTCCCTGCCCGCCAGGAAACTGGTTTTATATTCCGCAAGATACCTGCCGGCTTTGTCCTTCCAGTCGGGTACCGGCATCAGCGACCCGCAAGCGCATATGAATAATACAACCATTATCGACAGCATTTTCTTCATGGAACTCTAAACTCCGGAGCTTTTTTCGAGCCGATGATCGTGTCAAGTCTTTTCGCGACATCATCGATTGATTTCACCGCGTCATCAATATCGGAACGCAGAATATGCAGATTCTTCATCCCTTCCGACGCATCTGTGCTGATGCTGTTGATATTATCAACAGTTTTATCCAGTTTTTTTAACTTGGCAACAAGATCCTTGAGGATGATGTTGATCTGTGGCAGGGCGCCGTTCTCTCCGTAAATTTCCTTGTCTGTCTTATCCGCCATCTTATCGACTTTGACAAGAACGCGATCGAGATTGTAAGTAATATCTTTTAGTTTTTTCAGTGATTCATTGAGCGCCTTGACACTTTCCTGATCGGACACAGCCATTTCCACCAGCGATTTTTTGGATGCAAAATTGGTTGTGATTTTCTCGGCATTACCCAGGACACGCCGAAACTCTCCCTTGGGATCGGAAAGGTTACGAGTAAGTACTTGAATATTTTCAGCTATTTCAGTTACCCTGTCCAGAACCGGTTCAATTTTCGCAATAGCATCATTTATATCATTCACCGTGAGGACTTCCGGGATCTTGTGCGGGTCCAGTGGAGGGCTTTTCAGATTTTCCGTATTGACCATAATTCTTGCTGACCCGATCAGGGGACGATATAGGACAAAAGAACTGTCAGCTCGAATCCACCTGACATGACGGTCAGGGATCTTGATATATATCAAAACAATCCCCTCTTCGTTCAGTTCCAGCGCATGCACATTCCCGATATTGAATCCGGAAAAAACAACAGGCATGTTTTCCGCAAAACCTTCACCGGATCGGGATGAAAGGGTAAAGGTGTGTATTCTTTCAAAGGTCCCCTTAATGAAAGCAAGATAAAGCAGGGCTGTCGCAATAATAAATACTGTAGCGCCAATAAAAAGACCGACTTTATATTCGCGGCTCATGGTCATAGTTCACCATACTTTCCCTGCATCCATTGATAATCATATATATGACAGCTTACGTATAAATCATCTATGGTTTTCAGCATGGATGTGATCATTTGAATATCCTGAAGATGGGGAATAAGCTCAAAGGGTTTGTCAATCAGAATCATGGCATCCTTGACCATGGCGGCCCGCAGCAGCATTACACCAAATCTCTCTTCGAACGTCAACGAGGGATTACGTTTATACGCAATGTGTTCAAGCCCTATTCTCCCGAGACAATGAACAGCCAGCCGCTCGGCCCGCTGCCTGGGCATGTCCTCGTGATATTCTTTAATCAGGGCTATATTCATATACACATCCTGATTGGAAATCAATGGAACGTCTACGGAAACCGGTGCCGCCTGTGGGGCAAATTCCCGCATAAACCCCTCCAGAGACTGATTGAGCGCCTGGTCACTCTCAAAAAAATTTAATATAATTTTATTAATAATGACAGCACCTCGATAATCACAATGGCTGCAAAAACGTTAACCATACCCCTGGACACGGCAATGGGAATGCTGGTCAGTTCATGCGATGCCCGCAGGCCGAAGCGTATCGGTATCAGAGTGATAAAAAACCCGTAAATCGCACACTTGAATAACATTAAGACTATATCAGAAAAATGGGTCGAATTTAACACCATATTTGTATAAACAGTTATATTCATGCCAAAAATCAGCTTGGAAAACAGAATCCCGCTGATCAGCAGCACAATAGAGAAAAGACTGCTCAATAAAACGATGGAGATGATCCCGTTGAGAACCCTTGGCGCCAGAAGATAATCGACAATGTCGATCCGGAACGTTTCCAGTGTTTTCAGCTCACGGTTCACTTTCATCACCGCCATTTCCGTATTGATCGCAGAGGCCGATCGCAGTGTGATGAGCAGCACTGTTAAAAAGGGGGATAATTCCGTTACAATCAGTCCCATCAGAACATGACCGATGAATTCGGTAAGGCCAAGATCCTTGAGCATGGTAAAAACAATTCCGATCAGCAGCGAGCCGAAAAAAACGGAAACAGTGATAAAAACCGGCAGAATCTGTACAGAGGTAAAGTAGATCTGGTTCACCAGGACTTCACGCATGGCGCTTGAATAGGTTTTACGTTGAA
>CAZXIP010000120.1:0-6334 GCA_964640755.1 uncultured Smithella sp.
AGCAGCAGGACATTGCCGCCTTCCTTGAGCATCCGGGCCAGATGTACACGGTTGCGTTCACCGCCTGACAGCATCCCGACTTTCTTTTGCTGATCGGTACCGGAAAAATTAAACCGTGACACGTACGCACGCGAATTGATCTGCCTGCTGCCGACCGCAATCATATCCTGCCCATCGGAAATCATCTCCCAGATGTTCTTTTCGGGATCAAGCGCATCACGGCTTTGATCGACATAAGCGAGCTTCACGGTATCGCCAATACGGATAGTGCCTGCATCCGGTGTTTCCTGCCCCGTGATCATACGGAAAAGCGTGGTCTTGCCGGCGCCGTTGGGTCCGATCACGCCGACGATACCGCCGGGCGGCAGGGAAAAGGTCATCCCTTCAACGAGGAGTTTCTCGCCATAGCCCTTATTGACGTTTTGAGCCTCAATGACCAGATCGCCCAGGCGGGGACCAGGCGCGATAAAGATTTCACGAGTGCCGGATTCCTTTTCCTGGGTTGTACCCAACAACTCTTCATAAGCATTGATGCGCGCCTTGGACTTGGCGTGCCGCCCCTTAGGTGACATACGGATCCATTCAAGCTCGCGCTCCAGGGTTTTAATTCTTGCGCTTTCTGATTTTTCTTCATTCTTCAGACGGTTTTGCTTTTGCGTGAGCCAGGAGGAATAATTCCCCTGCCAGGGAATGCCCTGGCCGCGGTCGAGCTCCAGGATCCAGCCGGCAACATTATCCAGGAAATAACGGTCGTGGGTAACGGCAATGATCGTGCCCTCGTATTTTTGCAGATGATGCTCCAGCCAGGCAACGGATTCGGCATCCAGATGATTGGTCGGTTCGTCCAGCAGCAGAATATCGGGTTTCTGCAAAAGCAGCCGGCAAAGCGCGACACGACGTTTTTCACCGCCGGACAGCACTTTGATCAGTGTGTCGCCGGGCGGGCAGCGCAGCGCATCCATTGCCATTTCAAGGCGCGAGTCCATGTCCCACGCATCCAGCGCGTCCATCTTTTCCTGCAGGACGGCCTGCCGGTCGCAGAGTTTCGTCATTTCCTCGTCCGACATTTCCTCGGCGAATTTTTCGTTGACTGCGTTGTATTCGTTGATCACATCCATTGTGGACTGAACGCCCTGCTCCACAATCTGGCGCACTGTTTTGATGTCGTCCAGACGCGGTTCCTGCTCCAGGTAGCCTACCGTGTAGCCCGGAGAAAGAATGGTCTTGCCGATAAATTCATCATCGACCCCTGCCAGAATCTTCAGAAGCGAGCTTTTGCCGGATCCGTTTAAACCGATTACGCCGATTTTCGCGCCGTAGAAATAAGACAGGTAGATGTCCTTCAGCACCGGCTTTTTTTCATAAACCTTGCTGACTCCGATCATGGAGTAAATTACTTTGTTTCCTTCATTCGCCATGGAACGTTGGTCCTCCGGAAGAACAGACAACCCCTAAATGTAGGGGAAAATATTCTGAATGATGATGTTGAAGTTGTCCTGAATCTTGTCATGGCCTTCGATCATTCCCATGTGCCCGGGTAAAAGCAACTCGATATCGAGATCGGAAAGTGTGACAATACTTTTTTTCAGCAGCGAGCCGTTGCCGCCTGGAAAATCCGTGCGGCCGACATTCTGCTGGAACACGACGTCGCCGCAGAACAGGGCCTTCTTTACAGGCCAGTAGAGTCCGATAGAGCCGGGTGTATGCCCTGGAATCGAAATCACTTTGAAGACCTGGTCGCCCAACTCAAGCTTGCCGTCCTCCATCTGCATATTGATCTGCATTTGCGGCACGGTGATGCCGAAGAGACCGTAAAGTTCGCCGCCGATGCCTTTGAGGAAATCCATTTCCTTGCGGTGCAGGGCGATCTTTACCTTTTCCTGATCAAAAAGTTCGGAACCTTGAAAATGATCAGGATGCGAATGCGTGTTGATCACGTACTTGATGTCTTTCTTCTTGATGCCGTCATTGGCCATCTGATTGAGCAAATCGGGCAGATAGCGCGTCAGACCGGGATCAATAAGCGCCTGTACATTTCCGCCGATGTAGTAGCTGTTGCAGTTGTTGTCAAAGTAGTTTGCCCATTCGTAAACGTAAATGTCATCTCGATACTTCATTTCGGACTCTTTCCTCCTAATTGTTCTTATGATCTTGAATCTTTTGCCGCGCGCGGTGCATTCATTTTCTGATCCAGCCACTTCGCCAGGTCAGCGGCGGATTTTTCCCAGCCCTTCTCCAGCATCGGCAGATGGGCAAATTGTTGATATTCAATATAATCTGCCTGTAAAAAATCGGCCAAACCCCTCTGCATGGATGCCGGGGCAACCACATCTCTGGTGCACCCGATGACCAGCTTCGGACACTTTATCCTCGATGGATAGACAGGATAGCCCTGGGCCACCTGATAGCCGACAACCAGGGATTCAGCAACAAACATGTCAAAAAATGCCCTGCGTTCCTCCGGGGCAATGTTGTTGAGTACCGTCTGCTGGGCCATTGCGAAGGTCGGTTTCACCGGCTTCATGTTCATCATCCCCCACATGTTTTTGATGATCGTTCCGGAATAGGGCAGATCATTCTGAACTTCCAGGGCAACGCCAAGCGGGGGCGCACTGGCCATGGTAACGAGAGCGGTAATCGAATCAATATGTTCCGCTGTTTTCTGGGCAATCAATCCGCCCAGGCTGTGTCCAATCAATGCGCAATGTTCAATCTTGAGGCGACGGATGACTTTTTCCACATCATCCAGATAATCTTCCAGCGTCACCTGCGCCAAAGCCTCTTCCCGATCCGACGGAAAATGGCCGCGCAGGTTCACCGCATAGACTTCCCACCCTTGATCAGCAAAATATGGAAGATAATTCTTCCAGTATTGACTTGTTCCCCATGCGCCGTGAATAAAAAGCAGGGGACTGGCATGCCGAATTTTCATGGGCCGGATTTTATCCAGCGCCAGATTTTCAATTTTCATCTTCAACAAACAGTCATTGCCTTTTCAGCCTGAATTTCTTCCCTGCTATTCAGTTTATCAGGTTTTTGCTTTACGCGGGACAAAAATCCAAAGCAGAATATAGATGAGGAATCCTGTCCCGAAGCAAAGAACCAGCAACGTAAACAACAAACGCCATATCCAGGAAGGAACAGGGGTGTGCTCTCCCAATCCGCCGCAAACACCGCCAATCCACCGGTCTGTCTCGGACTTTGTAAAGTTATGCAGCCAGTCATCTTGTGTCATGGATTCATCCTCCCCCGTAACAAACGATTACCGCCATTTCGCAGATCATCATCCTTCGTTTACGTTATTGGATGACCATCTGCCTTTGAATCTCTGAAACCACTCATGCAGACAAGCGAAAAATTTTTATTTGACTGCCTTATTTCAAATTGTGTTCATTGTGCCGCTTTATTTCATTTTAAGACGTTATCCAGAGGCATATCTTTCGAGCTGTGTCCGACTTTAACAATGTTTCCTGCTTTATCCAGCAGCATGATCATGGGCACACCGATAACACTGTATGCATTGCCAACGCTGCCGTCTTCATCCAGCAGCGTCCGATAAGGCAGTGAATTACTCTGAGCGAACCTTATCACTTTTTTTGCCGGCTCCATGATGTTAATGTAAATAACCTCGAGACCACGCGGCGAATAGGTCTTATGAACTTCTTTATATTTCGGAATTTCCGCGCGGCATCCGGGGCACCAGGTTGTTCCGAAAAAAATAAGAACCGGCTTGCCTCGCTGAGCGCTCAGCCGGAATGTTTTCCCCTGCACGTCTTTGAGGGTAAAATCCGGCGCCTGCGTCAGCTCCGGTTTGAAGGGCGCATTGGGAAGATACTGGCCCCAGGCAGCCGCTGCCGGAGCCAGGAAAACAATCATCAGGAAAGCTATAATAATATTAGAATATTTACGCATGGTACTCCTTTTTTTTAAAAAGACAGCGTACCCGCAGTATACAGGAAATATTGGGCAGCGCCAATCAAAATAACGCCAAAAATCCTTGTGATAATGGTCATCCATGCGCCGGACCGCGGGAGTGAAGAAATAAATCCCGTGAATGTACCCACCAGGATCAGGAGCGTCCCCATTCCAAATGCAAAAACAAAGAGGAGGCCGATACCCATGATCAGATTGCTCTTGAGCGCCACAAAACCCAGCAGCACTCCGAGCACCGGCGCGGTGCACGGACCGATCACAAAACCGGAAGCAGCACCCAGCAAAAAACTGGGAACAAATCCTTTTTTCCCGCCGCCGGAATATTTAAGAATGCTTTGCGGAATCGGGATTGATATTTTAAAAACATCAAGCATGGCCAAGCCCATGATGAGGCAAACGTTCGCCATGATAATATAGACCAGCGGGGTTGTCTGCATCTGACCGAAGAGCCTTCCCGACAGGGCCGCCGCCGCTCCCAGGGCGGCATACGTCACGGACATTCCCAGAACATAAAACAGTGACAGCAGGAAGCCGCGCAGTTTTGATGATGCCCCCTGCGCACCGATGAAACCGACCGTCACGGGTATCAGAGGATAAGTGCAGGGTGTGAAGCTGATCACCAGCCCGCCAAGATATGCCGCCAAAAATGAAAGAATAACAGAACCTTGAATATACAAAGATAAATTACTGACCAGATTTTCAATCAACCGTTTTGCCCTCAGTAAGTATTATGCGATAAACGATATGGAAATTACTTTCCAGCGTCAAGAAAAAAATTAACGGCAGATGGTCATGTTCATTGCACAATCTAAAGACAGGCAAAAAAAGAACAGGCGGATGAACTGTTTTTTCTTTATGGCACATCACTTTTTTTAGATCATGATCAACCGGCAGGCTTCATTTCTATCAATGACGGATCATAATCGTCCGGCTTCTCATACCCCAGAAGATTCAGAAGGGTTGCCGCAATGTTGGACAGACCTTTTTCCGGGATATCCGCCATACGGTATTCCCCCCGGTAAAGGGGGTCATAGATGACAAAGGGGACCGGATTAAGGGAATGAGCTGTTTTAACTGATTTTGTGCCTTTTTTATCGATGGTGAACATTTCGTCCGCATTGCCGTGGTCAGCCGTGACAACGGCAATGCCATCCATTTCTTTGATCAAGGCCAGCAGATCGCCGACACACTTATCCACTGTTTCGACTGCGATAATGGCCGCCTCCATGACTCCGGTATGCCCGACCATATCACCGTTAGGGAAATTGAGCCTTCCGAATTTGTAGTCACCTGTCCGGAGCAGGTCCATAACGGTATCCGTTATCTGTTTCGCTTTCATTTTCGGAGCCTTGTCAAATTCAATCCTGTCGGAAGGAATCTCCACATATGTTTCAAGGGATTCATCAACGTAGCCGGAGCAGTTGCCATTCCAGAAATAGGTCACATGGCCGTATTTCTGAGTCTCGGATACGGCAAACGCTTTTACATTTTCCGCGCAAAGGTATTCGCTAATAACACGATTAATCGCCGGGGGCTGTACGAGAAAATGGGGGGGAATATGTGCGTCTCCGTCATATTCCATCATTCCTGCGTAGAAAATATCCGGAAGAAGGCCCCTGTCGAATTCGGAAAATTCCTTCTCGGAAAATGCTCTTGAAATCTCGATGGCGCGGTCGCCCCGGAAATTGAAAAAGATCACTGCATCGCCGTCCTTGATCGTCCCCATGGGCATTCCAGAATCATCAGCTATGACAAAGGCTGGCAGATACTGATCGGTTGATTTCGGATCTTCCTCGTAATAGGTCTTCACCGCTTCGGAGGCGGACGGGAACTTTCTGCCCTCTCCCAGGACATGGGCCTCCCATCCCCTCTTGACGATATTCCAATCTGAATTGTACCTGTCCATGGTAACCTTCATACGGCCACCGCCGGACGCTATGGCGTAATCAAAGCCATTTTCTGCTGAAATTTTCTTTAGTTTTTCCTCTGTGGGGATAATGTAATTCAGCGCCGTTCTTTCCCCGACGTCCCTTCCGTCAAGCAGGGCATGGAGCCTGACCTTTTTCAGGTTCAGTGCGGCGCATTTTTCGATCATGATGAATAACTGGTCAATATGCGAATGGACATTCCCGTCTGAGAGCAGCCCGATGAAGTGAATCGTCCCGCCGTTGTGTGAGCGATATACAATGTTGTCCCAGACTTCGGATTGAAAAATCCTTCCTGTTTTGAGTGCCGCATTGACAAGGCGGGCTCCCTGGTCAAAGACCCTGCCGGCTCCCATGGCGTTGTGCCCCACTTCGCTGTTTCCCATGTCATCATCTGAAGGAAGTCCGACAGCCGTACCATGGGCCTTGAGCTGCGTGTACAGATCAGATTTGAACAATCGATCAAGATTGGGTGT
>CAZXIP010000121.1:0-6297 GCA_964640755.1 uncultured Smithella sp.
GCGGCGCCTGCTGTGATCAATGCCCGGTGGAAGCGATCGTTCCCGGAGAAGAAAAATAATTCGATTCAGAAGATCATATCAAGGGGAATATCCGTTTTTTGCGGCGGGTCTTTCCCTTGTTTTTTTTCATGCTGTAAATATTTCAGGATGGAGTCTTTTTTAGACGAGGCCGGATGCAGGAAAAGGTCTCATCCCGATCCATACACCCCCTTGACCTTGGGAGAACTGTCCATGAATAAATTCATTACCTTTGAAGGCGTCGAAGGCTCCGGCAAATCAACACAGCTCAAGCGCCTGCGGGAATACTTGACCGGTAAAAATATTCCCCTGATTCTAACGCAGGAACCATCGGGAACCCCCATCGGACGCAAAATCGGCGATATTCTTTTTAACCGCAGACATCAGGCCATGTGCCCGGAAACGGAGCTCATGCTGTTTTTCGCGGCACGTGCGCAGCACGTGAGAGAAGTCATTCTGCCCGCGCTGAATGAGGGGAAATATGTCTTATGCGATCGGTTTTCCGACGCGACATTTGCCTATCAGGCGGCAGGGAGGGAGCTTGATTTCGATTTCATCAAAACCGTTAATGATTATTGTGCCAGGCATTTAAAACCGGATTTAACGCTGCTTTTTGATTTGCCGGTGGAAACGGGATTGCAAAGGGCGGGCCTCCGTGATGCCCAGCTCAAAGATCCGTCGGCAGCCGACCGCTTTGAAAAAGAAAAAATTGATTTTCACAATCGCGTGCGGCAGGGTTACCTGAAAATCTGTTCGTCGGATCCGGAGCGTTTCCAGGTCATCGATGCGGCGCGTTCCGAGGACGAGGTTGCCGTCGATGTCTGCCGGCGTGTCATGGCGTTTATCAATCAACAGGCTTAATCTTCAAAGCGATTTCATTTTCTTATGTCTTTTAAGGATATATACGGTCATACAAAACAGGTCGGGATGTTGCAGAAAGCCATGGCTCAGAAGAGAGTCGGGCATTCGTATGTTTTCAGCGGTCAAAATGCCATCGGCAAGAAAAAACTGGCACTGGAATTTGCACGGGCACTTAACTGTGAAAATGAGGACCGGCTCAATGATTCCTGCGGGGATTGTCCATCGTGCCGAAAAATGATCTCCGGCAACCATCCGGATGTTCACCTACTGGAAACGCGGGAGCAGTTCATCCGTATTGATGCCATCCGCAATATCCAGCAGATGATGACGTTCAAACCTCTGGAAGGCAGGCGGCGCCTTGTTATTATTGACGATGCGGATAAAATGAATGAACAGGCGGCCAACGCCCTTTTAAAAACACTGGAGGAACCATCGGATGCCAATATTATCATCCTGGTGACCGCACGTCCCTATTGGCTACCTCAGACCATCCTTTCGCGATGCCAGCATGTTCGCGTCAGTCCGCTTGCCGCTGAAACGGTTGCGCGTTTTTTGACCGAAAAGATGCAGATAGATCCCTCCAGATCCGGCGTGCTTTCTCTCCTTTCCGCCGGTTCGATCGGTCGGGCGCTCGAGTCAAACACCGAAGACGTGATGGTGTTTCGGACCGAACTGGGACGACTTCTGTCCGCCGCGGGCGGCGGTGATCCGATGATCCCGCTTTCCCTGGTGTCTTTTCTAGGGCAGGATAAAAAGGAAGTCAGACACGGGCTCAAGATTCTCAGCTCGTATTTCCGGGATGCACTGGTTTATAAGGAAACCGCCAGCGCCGCAATGATCATGAACGCCGATGAACTTTCGGTTGTATCCTCTCTAGCCAACCGCCTGCGGGGTGAACAGATTCTGGACAATATATCCATCGTTGAGAAATCAGGGGAAATGCTTGAGATGAATGTGAACAAATCGTTGACATTAGAGGCAATGGCATTTAAGCTTCACCTGTAAAAATAAAAATCAGGATTTCAAAGTGTTGACCAACATCATCGGTATAAAATTTAAAAAAGAAGGCAGAATCTACAATTTCAACGCGGTTGATCTGATTCTGCAAAAGGGCGATCAGGTACTGGTCAGTACGGATAACGGCATTGCCCTGGGAACGGTCGTAACCGATGTCCGTCGATGCGAGCCTTCAGGGATGCCTCCCAATCTGAAAAGTATTGTTCGCAAGGTTACCGCGGATGATTTACGGGTCAGAGAAGAGCTTGAAATGCTCGAGGAAGAAGCCCGGAAATACTGCATGGGAAAGATTGCCGAAAAAGGCCTGAACATGAAATTGATTACGGTAGAGTGCCTTTTCGACAGAAGCAAAATGATCTTTTACTTCACCGCAGATTCCCGGGTGGATTTCCGTGAACTGGTGAAAGACCTGGTTGCCAGATTCAAAACCAGGATCGAACTCAAGCAAATCGGTGCACGGCAGGAAGCGAGAATCGTTAAAGGCCTTGCGGTTTGCGGCCGAACGGTCTGCTGCGCGGGAATTCTGCAGAACCTTGACAGGGTTACCGTAAAGATGGCCAAAGAGCAGAGCATGTCGCTCAATCCGGAAAAAATCTCCGGTTTATGCGGAAGGCTGATGTGCTGTCTTTCTTTTGAGCATGAAGGATATGCCGGAACAAAAAAATGTTCCCGGGGAGCGAAAACCGCAACCATACAGGATGCAGGTGAGCAGCCGCAGGAAAAACATCAAACAGCAAGTGTGCGGAAAATAAGTCAGAAAACCGTTGATTCGTGAGGAGCCGGGAACCACTATGTCCAAACCATTTTATATCACCACGCCGATTTATTATGTCAACGCATCGCCGCACATCGGCCACGCCTACACAACTATCGTCGCTGATGTTCTGGCCCGGTACGCCCGAATGGCAGGGAGAGAAACATTTTTTGTCACCGGCACGGATGAACACGGCGATAAAATTGCCGAGGCCGCACAAAAGGCAGAGATCAGCCCCAAGCAGTATGCCGACGGGATCAGCTCGCAGTTCCGTAATCTATGGCCTGAACTGGCCATTACCAACGACTATTTTATCCGTACAACTGACACAAATCACATGGACACAGTTCGCTCCATTCTACAGAAAGTCTATGATGCGGGTGATATTTATTTTGGCTCTTACGAGGGGTATTACTGCGTCGGCTGCGAGCGCTTCTACATGGAAAAGGAACTGGTGGACAGCAAGTGTCCCGACCACCAGACGGTTCCCGAGCACCGCAAGGAAAGCAATTACTTTTTCCGCATGAGCAAGTATCAGGAATGGCTGATCCGGCATATCCAGGATCATCCGGATTTCATCCGACCGGAACGGTATCGCAACGAAGTGCTGGCATTTCTGCGCGATCCGCTGGAAGATCTCTGCATTTCCCGTCCCAAGACGCGCCTTACGTGGGGGATTACGCTTCCTTTTGATGAAAAATACGTCACGTATGTCTGGTTTGATGCGCTGATTAATTATGTGACGGCAGTTGGCTATCCCGACGGTGCGAATTTCAAAAAATTCTGGCCGGAGGCCCAGCATCTGATCGCCAAGGATATTTTAAAACCGCACGGCATTTACTGGCCGACCATGCTGAAAGCCGCGGGCATAGAGCCTTATCAGCACCTGAATGTCCACGGTTACTGGAATTCGGATCAAAGCAAGATGTCCAAAAGTCTCGGTAATGTTGTCCGGCCGCTTGACTTGAAGGATAAGTACGGCCTGGATGCTTTCCGCTACTTCCTTTTGAGGGATATGGTTTTCGGACTGGATTCAAATTTTTCCGAGGAGGCCTTTGTCGCGCGTCTTAATTCCGATCTGGCCAATGACCTCGGCAATCTGGTCAGCAGGGCAGTGACCATGGCCATCAAATACTGTGACGGGAAAATTCCCGCGCTACCCGCGCCTGATCTGGAAACAAGCCTGCCGGTGGCAGCGCTGAAAACGGTGGCGGACGTGGAGGCATCTTTTACCGACATGTCACTGCATAAAGCCCTGATGGCCATCTGGGAACTGATCAGTGCCGCCAATAAATACATTGTAGAAAACGAACCCTGGTCGCTGGCCAAGGATCCGTCCAATCAGGAGAAGCTCCTAGCGATCATGTACCGGCTGCTGGAAGCACTGCGCAACGTCGCCATTTTAATATCCCCGTTCATGCCGCAGGCGTCAGAAAAAATCCTGCGTCAAATAGGGCAGGATCCGTCGGAAGAATTCAATCTGGACGTGATTCGTAAAAACGCTCCCCTGCCTGTTGGCAACGCTTTAATTCGCGTCGAGTCGCTCTTTCCGCGCGTGAGCGCTGAAAAAGAAGCGCCCCCTCCATCGAAAAAACCGGCCATCGAACTCAAGCCGGAAATTGAATACGATGAATTCACCAAAGTGGATCTTCGTGTGGCAAAAATACTGGCGGCTGAAGCCGTTCCCAAATCCAGCAAGCTGGTCAAGCTGCGCATAGATATTGGAGAAGAGCGGACGATTGTTGCGGGAATCGGGAAGGATTACAAGCCGGAAGAACTTGTGGGCAAATCCATTATCGTTGTGGCTAATTTAAAGCCGGCCAAACTGATGGGTGTCGAATCTCACGGCATGCTGCTGGCGACGGATTCTGCTTCCGGACTGACGCTGATCGGTTTTGACCGGGAACCCAAAACGGGTGCAAAGGTCCGTTAACGTTCATTTATTTATTCAATGTTTTGAGATACTGCAGAACGGCGGCCCTTTCTTCCGGTTTTACTTTTGCGCCCTTTTTAATCATCCGGTCCAGGGTGATTTCCCACTCTGCGGCGTTTTTATTTGCTTCGTTTACTTTTTTAATGCCGTGACATGTGGAACAGGCTTTGTCCACAATCGTTTTGCCTGCAGGCTGGGCAAAAACAGTTCCAACACACAGGGCAAATAAAAAAATGCCGCTTACCGAAACCGCAAATGCTCTCTTCATAAAAAACCCCCTTCCAGTTTTATTCGGCTAATAGTTTTTCAATAACCGGCTGATCAAAGCCGGGTACAACCTGACCTTTGATATACAGCAGCGGTGTCCCCCTGACGCCTATTTTTGATGCGGCATTGAGGTGTGCTTTCATCATGTCTTCAGCATTTTTGTCGTCGCATAAATTGAGACGGGCGTTTCCATCCAGTTTACCCCCCAAAACGTCGTTGAAAGCCTGTTCCATGTTTTTTGAACATAAAATATGGCGGATTTTCTTATGCGAATCCTCGGACAAAGGAAAGAAAAACACATACAGCGTAACGTCTTTTTTCCGTTTATTGAAAAAGTCGTAGGACAATTTACAATAATGGCAATTCGGATCAATGAATTCCACAACCGCCGTCTTCCCGTTGCCGATTTTCAGAGCTTTATCCAGGGGCAGTGCGGCGAGTTTTGCAGTCATTTTTTTTGTGTTGCTTTCCTGCGTCAGATTTTTCCCGTCTTTTGTAACAATGCTCCCCAGCAAAAGAGCATCATCCTGGGAAAGATAATAATAAACCTGTTTTCCGTTATAGACCTCATAAATACCTTTCATGGACGTTTCTGAAAATGTTTCATAATTATTTTTAGGGAAGCTTTTTTTGAACTGCTCTTCGCTGGACAACTTTTGAGACGATGCACATCCAGGAGACAATAAAACACTTATAACTAACGCAATCAGTAACTTTTTCAAAGCTATACTCCTTTGTAAAAAAAATTGTTGTAAGTATCCTGGAATTGAGCACACATTGAACGGTTCCAGCTAACCATCCAATACGTAAAACCGGTGTTTTCGTCACTTCTTTGTTGATAAATATGTCATCTTCTAGCTTTAAAATGGACCGCCTGTCAACCTGCAAATCGCTTTTAAGGATGCTTCCAGGTCCTGTAAGGGCAAACGCACAGATTGGAATTAAAGTACCGCGGATCGTCGGTGACTTCCTGTCCCAGCCACTCCGGGTATTCAAACACCTGGTCGGGACTCTCCAGCTCCAGTTCCGCCAGAATGAGGCCTTTGTTCTCTCCGCAGAATTCATCGATCTCCCATAGGTGACCGCTGCAAGCAACGGTATACCTGTTTTTTTCGATAATCGGTCCATCGCAAAGCCTGAGCATCTCTTCGGCGTGTTGAAACGGAATTTCGTATTCATATTCGGCACGCATTACACCCATCGTCAGGCCCTTGATCGTCAGATAAGCCTTTTTCCCCGCAAGACGTACACGGACGGTTCTCTCTTTGTCGCGATTCAGATATCCCTGACACAATCGGATGCCTGTTCCCTGTCTCCACCCATCGCCTATTACAAGAAACTTGCGTTCAATTTCAACAGGCATAAGCTATCTTCTCCCGGATTCCCGTCCTGTTAAACAGGCCGCGTTTCATTTTTTGTATTTTAAACAGCTTACCGATTTTTTAAT
>CAZXIP010000122.1:0-6292 GCA_964640755.1 uncultured Smithella sp.
ATAAAATAAGCGCCCAGGAATATCCCGATAATCCACAATAATTTTTGCCATTCTTTCATAACTTGATTCCTTCTATTTCTATTTTATTTCTTGAATGAAATCTTTTTCCTTATCGCCTGGCTTTTATGGTTTCTTCCCTATGGTCAGATACAATTTTAATTTTGTCAGGCCGTCCCAGATTTCGTCGTCACCAACATATTTCTTTACATCCTTAGGGGAATACTTGATGACGCAGGCGGGTGTCGCATCAATTTTATGTTCTTTAATCACAGCGCTCAAAAGGGGAAAGATAGACTTTTCATTCATTGGGCTCCATGAGATTTTTTTCTCTTTCAAGAAGGCAAGGAGGGTCTTCTCGTCCTGAATGTGTCTGCTTTGAGCCGCCTCAAAAAGGATATTGCGAACATGAAGAACATTGCTGATCCCGGGAGACTTGTTGACAGCATAAAGGTAATATTTTGCATAGATCGGCGTGGCAGGATTGAAAGGAACATCAACAAAGGTTAATTTGATTTTATCCGTCGCTACCAGTTCTTTGAACAATCCTTCGGCTTTCGTATCGATGCGTCTGCAGGGCGGACAAAAATAATCGGTAAATATAATGACTTCATAAGGACCATTGCCCAAAGACGGAATTCCCCTGACGCTATCCTGCCCGTAAGCAGGCGTAACGGAACCGGAAAACGTCAATAGAATAGTCAGATACCCCAGCACACTCACCAGCAACAATGGAAATCTTTTAAGTTTCAACATTGGAACATTCACCTCCCCAAGAAAATAGAGCCACATCCGGCTACGTTTTTCGCGCCAGCTGGACGGAACTTCATAATTAAGAATAAACGACAAGACCAACATCACCGAAAACGCCAGACAAAACGGGCAATATATGTCATTTTGCACCTGAAAGGCATAAAGATGAACCTCTACACCGAGCCCCGCGGCCAGAAGTATTCGGACAAAAGCAGTTTGTCTAAACGCTGCAAAAACAATCACAGCCGCCATAAACGCCATCCCCACCCATTTGAGATCGATGCCGAGGATATCACCCTTAAGATAACTGCAAGCCGTATCGCAGTAATCGTAATACGCCATGATCCCGATTCCGGCCAGCGCCAGCACAATCGTTAGAATGTGGTGATATTTTCTGATGTTTACTGCAATGCCTTCCGCCATCTGCGACCGGCAGGAATTGGCGGTGCATAAAAACAACACTCTTTTTTTCATGACGTTCCCTAAATAAAATTCAGTGCGATCAAGTAAACACCGCCCAAGATCACCAGCACGCCGCAGATTTTCTTAAGAATCACAGCCCCTTTGGAATTCTCCGTCCAGTGAAGATAGTGCTGCACAACTTCCGTAAACGTTCCTGCAAAAACCAGCACCGCGCAATGACCGACGGCAAAGGCCGCAAGAAGCGATATCGCCAGCGCAAGCTGTGTGGATGCCATACTGAACACCACGCCCAACATTGTCGCCATGTAAGCAAACGTGCACGGCCCCAGGGCCACACCGAAAATCAGCCCGAGAATAAACGCCGCCAGAATTCCCTTCCTTTTGTAATTCGGGTTCGCGCCGCCTTCCATGAAAGGCAAAGGTAAAACACCCAACAAATTCAAACCGACAGCAAAGAAAACAATCGCGACAAAATAATTTCCATAACCGTCGATGTCACCCATCATCCGGCCCGCCAGCGCCGTTATGAGGCCGATCAGTCCAATCGTAATGAGAATACCCAGGCCGAAAAGCAAAGACAGGACAAAGGCCCGACCCGTGCTGATGTTTCCCTGCCCGTCAATGAAACCGACAATGAGAGGAATGCAGGCAATATGGCAAGGTGAAAGGATAACCGACAGGATACCCCAGGCAAACGCCGCACCAATAGCAATTTCCGGCGATTGAGTCAGTGCTGCCGTGAGAGACGTAAAGAGGTCAACCAGCATTTATTTGACCCCTCCTTTTTTCAGCACTTCAACAACGTGTTCCTTTGGAAAATATCCCTCATGGCGGAAAAATTCCTTGCCGTCCTTATCCAGAAAGACCTGCGTGGGAATCACACGGATGTTATATTTCATCGCATCTTCTTTCCCTTTGGGCGTCCAAACATCATGAAACGCGATTTTTACCTGACCCTTGTATTCCTGTTCCACGGCGTTCATGATCGGTTGCATGGCCCGGCAGGGGATACAATTGACGGACCCGATTTCCACAAACGTCACCAGCGGCTTGACCGCGGATGGCTTTGCTGTTGTGGATTTGCCGGTTTTATCCTGAGCAAATGCCTGACCGCAATTCGCTGAAAGAAAGATAAGTACAAAAACAACCAGTAGAGCAGGAATTCCAATAATTTTTAAACGAAAAGTCATACATCATCTCCTCATAATATTTTTTTCTGAATCTGTTTTTTTACAAGAGTTCTATTCAGCATCACGTACCGCAACAACCACCTCCTGATGATTGCGGTGTGGCTTTCGAAATTCCTGTGTTCTTTTTTATATTTTCCAGAACTTCATTGACGACTTGATCCGTCACAGGAGTTTCGTGCTTTTCCAGACCCAAATCGGTTAAAATGTATGATGTTGGCTGAACACCGATCCGCTCCAGCGATTTCCTGGCACAGGCGGTTACACATCCATCAATGGTAATGACCTCGTCAGCGCCTTTCGCCGATTGAACATATCCGGACAGTCCAGCCCCGACACCAGCCAGGCACGTCATCCGCGCATATCCTTCATCTCGCAACCTGCGCGTCACGCGGTCGGCAATTTCTCCCACATCCGCTGAGCCGGAGCAGGAATAAATCAATTTTGTTCCACCCTCACAACATTCCGCCATAATGAAATCTCCTGATCAGCCTTTAATCCAGCCTTTGATCTGGTCTTCCGAAGGTATTTTGCCCGCTGCCTTGACTTCACCATTGACTACCAGCGCAGGCGTGGTCATGACACCGTAGTTCATAATCTTCTTGAAATCTTCCACCTTTGATATCTCAGCATTTACACCTTCTTTTTTAGTAACTTCGCGGACCAGTTCTTCCAGTTTATGACACTTCGCGCATCCGACGCCCAGAATCTCAATTTTCATATCGATCACTCCTCTATATTGAAATATTGATGAATTTTTAAAAGGCATTTCCCTCTGCGGTCATACCGTTCTTTAATTTGTGACTGAAGCCATCACGTTATTCATCCCCTGCAGCATTTTAAAATGGCATTTTGCTGTCGGACATTGGACGATAAAACCTCTTCCACACAGCCCATGAACTGCATGATACAGGGCACACGCAAGGTATAGAAAATTAAATTCCCCCGCTTGTCATCGCTCACCAGACCCGCATTTTTCAAAATACTCAAATGCTTGGATACGGTCGAAGCGTCCGCGCCGATCATTTCGGTGAGTTCGCCTACGCAGTGCTCCTTTTTATTGAGCTCTTCGATAATCAGAAGCCGACTGGGATGCGCCATGGCCTTGATGATTTTCGCCCGCGCCTCATACCGTGTCTTTAAAGTATTTTTCATTTTGCTCTCCATCGTTATATTTCTATTTGGCAATTTAGCCATATTGCACTTCGCTGTCAAGCATTTTTCCAACATAATCTAAAGGCGCCAGGTGGCATTGCCTGACGCCTTCACAATACGACGTTTTATCAGGGGTTTAACAGCATCCGCCATTCACAGGAAGACGGAATACCCATGAAATCCCTATCCCCTAAAACTTTTCAATCACAATCTCTCCACGAGAGACGCTTACACCGATCAGGTACCGCCAAAAATAGGGATGCCACCCCGAAGGGTGGTATCACCCAGGAATCCGACCGTCACCTTTTCACCTTCGACGATGACGGGGACCTGCCTTGTTCCGCTGGAAAGCACGAGCATTTCTTTGAGCTTCTCCGGCTCCTTGTCCACGTCTATAAAAACAGCTCTGTCTTGGTAAGCATCCCGTGCCTGAATGCAGAAAGGACAGGTAGCGGTGCCATATATGATGATTTTATTTGTTAACATCTTACAATCCTAATAAAAAGTATCTTTGACATATTGAAAACCTACACCTCACATTGACCATTCTGCCCGCCAGGCAATGCCCGGCCGTACCATGTCCGTGAGCGATTACAGATATTACAAACCGATAACATCACGGGCACTTCCACTAAAACACCGACCACACAGGCCAGCGCCGCGCCGGAACTCGGGCCGAAAAGCGTAATGGCCACTGCCACCGCCAACTCAAAGAAATTGCTGGCGCCGATCAGAGCACCGGGTGAAGCCACATTGTGCTGAACCTTGAAGAAACGCATGAGTATATAAGTCAGACTGGAATTAAAATAAACCTGGATGATGATGGGGATAGCAATCAGGATGACAGCAATCCATTTGGTGGTCAGGTTTTCCGCCTGAAATGCGAAAATCAGCACGAGCGTGAGAAGAAGAGCAACAACCGTCACAGGATGAAAAACAGGCAGAAATTTCTCTTCAAACCATGCATTTCCATATTTCTTCAGCAAAATAGTTCTTGTGATGAAACCCGCTGTCAGCGGAATCACAATAAATACAACCACCGATGTGATTAACACTTTGGAAGGCACTATAACATCTGCCACACCGAGGAGAAACATGACAATCGGTGCAAAGGCCACAAGCATAATCAGATCATTTACTGCCACCTGCACAAGCGTGTACGCCGGATCGCCGTCAGTCAGATACGACCAGACAAACACCATGGCCGTGCATGGCGCAGCCGCAAGGATAATCAGGCCGGCAGTGTAACTCTTGGCCGTCTCGGGATCGACCCAGGCAGCAAATACATAGTGAAAAAATATCCAGGCCAGAAAAGCCATGCTGAAAGGTTTGACCAACCAGTTAACAAATAAGGTAATCAGCAACCCCTTGGGCTTTCGTGCTATACTGCCAAGCGACCCAAAATCGATCTTCAGCATCATAGGAAAAATCATCAACCAGATAAATATTGCTATAGGTACGTTTACCTGAGATCCTTTACCAAATTCCATCGCACTCAATGTGGCGATAACGTCCGGGAGAAGCTTGCCCAGCGCCACACCAACAACCATGCAAACGAGAACCCATACGGTAAGGTAGCGTTCAAACACATTGAGCCTCTTTGGTTCGGCGGCCTGTTTGTTTTGTTCGTGAACATTTGAATACGTGTTTTTCATTGACAATTTCCCTTCATCTGTATTATTTAAAGCGTAACAGGTCACTCCATTTTTTCAGCTGCTTCGGCCAACCACTGCTGGATTTTTCTCTTTTCCGGAACGCTGCCTACGGCAACGACTTTGCCATTGATGATCAGAGCGGGCGTTCCCATAACGCCATACCGGCCGATTTCCTTTACATCGGTGACGTGCCTTAAATCCCCAGCCAGATTCATTTCGGCCATGACATCCCGCAGAAGCGACTCCAGGGAGGAACACTGGGCACAACCCGGTCCCAGAATTACGACCTGCAAACCGGTGACGGCCTCTTCTTCGACTTCCTGCCCGATATGTTTTTTATATTCACGAAGCAATGCCTTACGGTAGGCGTCTTTAATTGTGGATGGAATATAGTTATGTTGTTCAATCCGTTTTAAAAGTTCAGCGGAAATATCTTTTTCATCTTTTCCTTTGGCCCATTGAACAATATTTTGGATGGCGTATTCCAGACCGATCACGCCTGTCTGCCGTCCTTCAACACGAATTTGAGTGACTTTGTTTTCCATTATGTCTGTCCCTTCAATATTCTTCTGTTGGAATACATTATGATCTTTTGCAGCTGGCGTGACGCTGAACATCCGGCAGTCTTTTTTCCATTTGCTTGACCTGCGCGTCATCGGAGAGCCAGTGCCGGAGATTTCCCAAAAGAGCCGCCGCATAGGGATTGTCACTTCCGTAATCAACCGAATAATATACCCACAGGCCATCCTTTGCCCCAATGACCAGACCGGCCTTTTCCAGCACCTTCATATGCTTGGAAACCGCCGGTTGTGGAATGGACAAAAGTTCCTGGAGCTCGCATACGCATAAAGTTTTATTCTTCAATATCTTCATAATTCTGACCCTGTTTGGATCGGACAGGGCTTTCATGACGCTTACAAAATCATGCATAAATAAATACCTATATTCCTTTTTTGGAATATATTGTCGAAGCACAGTGATGTCAAGTTATTATTTGTATTGATCCATGGATATGCTGACGAAACTGGACTGATAAGGTGTTCTGATAAAAGTATGATTCTTTGCCCGTAATGTTTAGATTTTCTTGACACTCCGCCGCCTGATGTTCCACCTTAGGCATAA